>DASTSZ010000164.1:0-2965 GCA_035760425.1 Candidatus Eiseniibacteriota bacterium
GAACCAGGGCTTCGGCCAGACCGCGCGGAAAAAGGCTTCGTAGGCGTCCGCCTGCGCTTGTGTCGAGACGCGCGACAGCAGCTGCGACGAGTCCTCGGGCCACTCCCATGGGCGGACCGCGCCGTCGGCGGTGCTCTTCCATCCGACTTCGGTGAAGACGATCTGCTTCCCCCATCGCGCGTGCAAGCGCTCCAGCGACGCGACCGGCGCGGCCCACCCGCGCTCCAACTCCGCGCGATCGGCGCCGCCCTGTTTCGTCAGGGGGTAATAGGCTTGGATTCCGATGAAGTCGAGAAGATCCCAGAACGCGATCCCCTCCGCCTCCTCGTACCAGTTCGCGGCATAGGTGAGCGGGCCGTGGTAGACGCGGCGCGTCTCCGCGATGAGGGCGCGCCATTCGGCGGGATGCCTCGTGGTCGCCCGAGTCAGCTCGGCGCCGATCACCAGAAGGTCGACGCCCGCGCTCTCCGCCAGCACGGCATAGCGAAGCAGGAAGCCCCGGTACGACGCGAACCACGCGCGCCATCCCTCCGGTGTGCCGGGATCGAGTTCCGCCAATTTCCCGCCGCCGCTCCCGTCCGTCACCCAGAGATGCGGCTTCAGCGCCAACCGCAGGCCGCGCGCGTGCGCCATGCGGGCGAGTTCGATCACACCGGAGTCGCTCTCGCTCCAGTAGCCCGCCTCGCCGTTCGTTTCGATGGTGGTGCCCGCCAAACGGTCCTGCCAGCCGAAGGGCGTGACCGAGACCCACTCCACGTTGTCGCGCACCAAGGGCTCGAGCGCCGCATGGGCGAGCCGCCGCCCCGCCACGAGATTCACGCCGCGCATCTTCCCATCGCGGGCAAAGCGATCGGCGGCACGGCCGCTCTCGTTCAGCACGCTCGCGTCGTGACTCCACGCGACCGGCGTTTCGTTTCGATAGGCGCGATAGCCGAGCCCGAGACCCGCGATCGCCGCGACCGGGAGCAGGACGCGCGTCGCGAAGGCCGCGGCCATCGCGCGGACGCCGCCCCGCCGAAAAGCCCGGACGAGCGAGCGGACCATGACGAAGACGACGTAGGGCACGGCCGCCAGCGGATAGCTGAAGGGATTCCGCGAAATCCACCGAACGGCGCGCGGCACGCGATCGAGGATTTCCGCGAGAGGCGCGCCGCGGGAGATGAACATGGCGACCAAGAGAAGAACGAGCACCAGGAAGCCCGCGAGGTAGAGCAGGACGAAGAGGCGGAGTTCGCGCAGGCGGGCGTCGCTCATGACGGCCAAGCCTATCACGCGGGGTGGTCGCTCCACGCGCGGGATGCTACTCTGCGTCGACTCGATTCGTGCCCGACCCCGCCGAAACCGCGGCCCGGCGCGCCTCGAACGGACAACTCGACTCGGAAGGCGGCGACCACGGAGGCCCGGTGCAGACCATGAAGCGACTTCTCGACATCTTGGACCGTGAGACCCCTTCCCCGGCCGCCGATGCCCTGGCCGCACGCTACCGCGGCGCCATGCTCGGGCTCGCCGCCGGCAACGTCCTCGGCATTCCGGTGGAGAGCCACTCCCGCGCCCTCATCGCGCGGCACCATCCGGAGGGCGTGCGCGACATCCGCCACGAAGAGCGGCGCCTCCCCTGGGACGACGACCTCGCGCAGGCGGTGATCCTGGCCGAGTCGATCCTCGAGCACGACCGTCTCGACGTGGAGGATCTCTCCGTCCGGCTCCTCGCCTGGCGGCGGGCGAACGGACGCGGGATCGGGCACCACACGCGGCGCGTCCTCGACGCCATCGAGAACGGCGCGGCGGTGAGCGACGCGGCGCGCGTGATCTGGGAGGAGTCGGGGCGGAACGCGGCCGGGAACGGCGCGGTGATGCGCTGCGCCCCGGCGGCGCTTCGCTGGCGACGCGATCCCGAGCGCCTCGTGGCGGAGACCAACCGTAGCGCCCTCGCCACGCATCACGATCCGCGCTGCGGATGGTCCTCGGTGGTGGTGAACATCGCGATCGCCTCGGCGCTCGAGGGGCGGCGTCCGGAGCCGGCCGATCTCGCCGACGCGGTCGACGAAGCGGGCGCCCCGGCCTCGGTCGGGATCGCCGTGCGCGCGGCGGACGGCGTCATCCTCGACGCCCTCGCCCTCGATCACGACAACACGATGGGCTACACGCTGAAGGCGATGCAGGCGGGTCTCTGGGCCCTGGCGCAGGACGCGCCGGCCGAGGCCACGCTCATTTCGATCGTGAACGCGGGGGGCGACACCGACACGAACGGCGCCGTGGCGGGGGCGATCCTTGGCGCGTATCACGGCGCCAAGGCCATCCCCGCGCGCTGGATCGAGAACATCAGCGGCACGTCGGAACTGACCGACCTCGCCGAGCAGCTCCTGGAGCGCGCGAGCGGGTAACGGCGCCGCCCCCCACGACGGCGCCGCTCCCGCGTCGCGCGACTAGAACTGGACGCCGAGACCCACGCGTATCACGCGCCCCTGCTGGAACACGCGGGGGTCGTTCACGGGATACCAGTCCTCCATGCCGTCGCCGTCCCGGTCCGGGACGAGAAACGCTCCGCCCGCCCGCCCGGTTTCCGAGTAGTAGACACGGTACGACTGCGCGTCGACCTGGTTCTGCGGCCAGAGATCGGGCTGGAGCGCGACGATGTTCTTCGCGTCGAGCAGGTTCGTCGCCTGCACGTAGAAGGTCAGTTCCTCCCCCCAGACGCGGAAGATCCGCTCCCCCTGCGCCGAGAGCGTCGACGTCGAAGGGAGCCGCGACGCGTTCGTGAGCGACGGGTCCTGCACGCGCTGCTGGCGCTCCTGCCGCGTATAGGGGAACCCGGTCCCGAATTGATAGACGAACGATGCGGCCCAGTCCTTTTCGTTCCCGAGTCGCAGCGTGGCCGAGAAGGAGTGGCGCTGATCCCAGTTGAGCGGCTGCTCCGACGTCGGCTTGAACTGGTCGCGCACGTTCCCGGCCGTCGGTAGCGCCC
>DASTSZ010000165.1:0-2660 GCA_035760425.1 Candidatus Eiseniibacteriota bacterium
TGGTCGGGCCATGGTCGCTGCGCTCCATGGACTTCGGATGCGGCGTGGCACGGATGTGTTGGTTCCGGCTTCGTGGCTGGCGCATGGGCTTGTCACTGCTCCCCCGAAGCGACGATGAGCTTCACGCATCTGCACGTTCACAGTCATTACTCGCTTCTTCGCGGTGTTGACTCGCTCGAATCGCTCGCACAGGCGGCGCGCGATCGCGGCATGACGCGGTTTGCGCTCACCGATACCAATGCGCTCTACGGGTTCGTGTTCTATCGGCAGATTTGTGATGAAGCGGGGCTTGTGCCGATCGCCGGCGCGGAAATCGTCGAGGCGGGTGCGCCTGCGGCGAAGCCTGGCGGCGACGGGCGTGCGGTGCTTCTCGCGCGTGGGCGCGACGGGTATCGATCGCTCTGCCGTGTCATCACGGCGCGGCATCTCGAACCGGAGTTCTCGCTGGTTGCGGCCATCCGCGCGAATGCCGAGGGGCTTGTCGTGCTCTCGGAGTCGCGGGCGCTGCTCGAGAGCGTGCGCGAATCGACCGAGGTCTTCGCGGAGCTCGTGCCGGGGCGCGGCGACCGGCCGCTTCGGGCTTGGGCGCGGGAACGCGGCATTCCCTGCGCGGCGACGAACGACGTGCACTTCACGCGCCCGGAGGGGCGACGGCTCCATCAGGTGCTTCGGGCGATCGACCGGAACACGACGCTCGAGCGCGTGCCGCCCGACGACATCGCCGAGCCGGGGCGTGTCTTCGCGGACGGGGCCGAGATGGAGCGGCGCCTTTCGCACGCGCCGGAAGCGATCGAGAACGCCGTGCGCCTCGGCGAGGCATGCGCCGCCGACTGGCCGATGGGGAAGACCATCTTCCCTTCCTTCGACCTCGATCGCGGCACCGCCGCCCAGGTGCTCCGCGCGCGCTGCGAGGCGGGGATCCGCCACCGCTACGGCCGCACGCCGCCCGCGGAGGTGAGCGCGCGGCTCGACCGCGAACTCGCGATCATCACGGAGAAGGGATTCGCCGACTACTTCCTGCTGGTCGAGGCGATCACGTCGCGCACGCCGCGCATCTGCGGGCGCGGGTCGGGCGCGGCGAGCATCGTCTCGTTCCTCCTCGGGATCACGAACGTCGATCCCGTGCGGCACAACCTCTTCTTCGAGCGCTTTCTCTCGCCCGAGCGGCGCGACCCGCCCGACATCGACGTCGACTTCGCGTGGGACGAGCGGGATCAGATCCAGCTCGACGTCCTCCGCGAGAACGGCGCGCCGGTGCGGGCGGCGATGGTGGCGAACCACGTCGGCTTCCGCGCGCGCGGCGCCATCCACGAGGTGGCGAAGGTCTACGGGCTCCCCGAGGCGGAGATCACGAACGTGACGAAGCGCCTCAGCGAGTATTGGGGACTCACGAATCACGTCGACCGCCTCGACGGGCGCCCGCGCTTTCGCGACGTCGACTTCGAGCCCCCCTGGCCCGAGATCCTCGCGATCGCGGTCGCGCTGGAAGGGCACCCCCGCTACCTCTCGGTCCACTCGGGCGGGATCGTGATGGTCCCCGACGCGCTCGCCGACCACGTGCCGGTGGAGATGGCGCCGAAGGGCGTGGCGATCGTCCAGTGGGAGAAGGACCAGGTGGAGGACTTCGGTCTGGTGAAGATGGATCTCCTGGGGAACCGCTCGCTCGCCGTCATTCGCGACGCCGTGGAGGCCGTTCGGCGGCATGGCGGCCCCCGCCTGGACGAGCGCACGTGGGACCCCGTCGACGACGCGCCGACCCAGGCGCTCCTCGCGCGCGGCGACGCCGTCGGCGTCTTCTACGTGGAGTCGCCCGCCATGCGGCAACTGCAGCGGAAGGCGGGCGTCGGCGACTTCGAACATCTCGTCATCCACTCCTCGATGATCCGCCCCGCGGCGAACCGCTTCATCCGCGAGTACCTCCGCCGGCTGAAGGGGGGCGCGTACGATCCGCTCCACCCCGCGCTCCTTCACACGCTGAGCGAGACGTACGGGATCATGGTCTACCAGGAGGACGTGACGAAGGTCTCGATGGAACTCGCCGGCTTCACCGTCGCCCAGGGTGAGGCGCTTCGAAAGGTGCTCACGAAGAAGCGCCCGGTGAAACCGCTCCGCGCCTACCAGCAGGAGTTCTACGACGGCGCCGGGGCGCGCGGCGTCTCGCGCGAGGTGATCGACCAAGTCTGGGAGATGATCCTCTCCTTCGCCGGCTACTCCTTCTGCAAGCCGCACAGCGCGTCCTACGCCATGGTCTCGTTTCGAAGCGCCTGGCTCCGCGCGCACTACCCGGCCGAGTTCATGGCCGCGGTGATCTCGAACCAAGGCGGCTACTACCAGACCTTCGCCTACGTCTCCGAAGCGAAGCGCATGGGCATCCGCGTCCTCCCGCCCGACGTGAACGCGAGCGAACGCCACTACACGGGCCGCGACCGCGAGATGCGCGTCGGTTTGATGCAACTGAAAGGACTCCGTTCCGAGACATTGGAGGCGCTGCTGGAAGAGCGGCGCCGCGGCGGGTTGTTCACGTCGTTCGCGGAACTACGCGCGCGCGTGTTCGTACCGCCCGCTGACGCGGAGCTGCTGGTAAAGGCCGGCGCCTGTGACTCCATCGCGCAGGGAAGGACGAGAGCCGAGCTCCTGTGGGAGCACTACCTCGAGGGCCG
>DASTSZ010000166.1:0-4675 GCA_035760425.1 Candidatus Eiseniibacteriota bacterium
GACGCCGTTCACGCCCGCCTCGGCGGCGTCGCCCGCGAAGCGCTCGACGCCGTAGCGGGCGACGGGATTCAGGTAGGTCATGAGGACGATCGGCGTCTCGCACCGCGCGCGGAGCCGCAGCGCCTGGCCCAGCACGTGCGCCGGCGTCGTGCTACGGTCGAGCGCGATCTGCGTGGTCCGTTGGATCACCGGCCCGTCGGCCAGCGGGTCGGAGAATGGGACGCCGAGTTCGAGCACGTCGGCCCCCTCCTCGCAGAGCGCGGCGGCGAGGCGGTCCGATTCGGCGAGCGACGGAAATCCCGAGGTGAGATAGGGGATGAAGGCGCCGCGTCCGGCGGCGCGCGCGGCGTCGAAGGCGGCGGCGATTCGCCCGGGCGTTCCGGCGGAGCCGGACGCGCCGGCCGGGGTCATCCGCCGAGCGCCGCGGCGCGGCGATAGGCCTCGCGCGCGCGGGCGGGAAGCTCCTTCTTGTCGAAGGCCACGCCGAGAAGCCGGTGGATGCGCGGATCGTCGGGGACGAGCCGCGCGGCGTTCTCCAGGGCGAGGATCGCCTGATCGACGGCTTCGAGATTGTTGTACGCGACGGCGAGGTGATAGTGGAAGCGGCCGTCGTCGGGGCGAAGCGCGATCGCCGACTTGAGGTCGGTCACCGCGGCCGCGTTCTTCCCCACCTTGAGGTGGAGGAGCGCGAGCGCGTAGAGACCCTCGGCGTTTCGCGGATCGATGCGCGTGGAGGCGTCGAGCGCGATCTCGGCCTGCTCCAGCTCCTCGTGGGCGAGGAGGGCCCATCCGAGATTGAAGTGGGTCTCGGCGCTCTCCGGGCTCAGGCGGACGGCGTCGCGGAACTCCGCCACCGCCTCCTCCCGAAGCCCCTCCTCCATGTAGAGGATGCCGAGGTTCGTGTGCGCCTCGGTGCAGGCGGGATCGACCACGACGGCGCGCTCCAGCGCGCGCACCGCGGCGCGGCGATCGCCGAGATCGGCGCGCGCGAGCCCGACGTTCACCCAGGCGCGGACGTGGCGCTCGTCGAGCCGAACGACCTCCTCGTACGCCTCGCGCGCGGCGGCGGCGAAGCCCTGCCGCCCGGCGTGCAGCCCCCGGCGGTACCACGTCTCGGCGTGGCCGGGCGTGAGATCGAGGGCCTGCCGGAAGACCTGGTCGGCGTCCTCGAACGCGCCGCTCCGCGAGAGAAGGTCGGCGAGGAGCGAGAGAATCTCCACGTCGCGCGGATTGGCGAGCATCGCCTGGCGTAGCGTGTCGATGGCGCGATCGCGACGCCCTTCGAGGGCGAAATAGCGGGCCGCCTCGAGCATCGCCTCGGGGTTCGAGGTGCTCTCGGCGAGGCGTTCGGCGAGCGCGAGGCGATCGCCGGCGCGAGATCCGTCGGCGGCGAGGCCCGATTCGGCGAGAGGGAGAGGCAGCGCTTGATCCACGCGCGGAGCCTAGAAACCTCGCGCGCCTAGGTCAACGGAAAAAGGCCCCGAGCGGGGCCTTTTCGCGAATCGTGTTCGTGATGGCGCCTCGCGGCGCGCGTCAGCGCGTCTGTTCGAGATCCTGGTAGAACTCGGAGTTCTTCTTCTTCCCCTTCGACACGCTCTTCGGCTCCTCGTCGAGTTCGATGCGAACCTCGAACGTGACCTTGAGCTTCCCGGAGGGCGGGAACTTGCCGAGATCGATCGGCACCGTGATCCGGCGGGCGTTCGAAACGTCCGAGTCGCCTCCCTCGCGGTACTCGTACGAGGCGTCGCGCTCGAATCCGTCGCCGCTCGCGCGGGCGGCCGAGGCTTCGTCGCCTTCGCGCACGAAGTCGGCGTCGTTGAGGACCAGCGCCTCGTCGGCCGCGCTCGGGGCGGGCTCGACGCGCATCGGCGAGGGCTCCTCGTAGACGGCGTTCTCGGGGAGGAATTCAGGCTCCGCGGGCGCGCTCGATGCGACCGGCGCGCTCGGCGCGGGAGCCGACTTCGAAATCGGGGCCTCGTCGGCGACGGCCGGCTTCCGTTCCGCCTTCCCGTCCGCTACCCGGGGCGTTCCGCCGAGGCTTCCCCGATCCCGTTCCGTGACGTCCTTCGAAATCTTGGCCAGGAGGAGCTTGCTGATGCCGCGGAGCGTCTCGAAGACGCCGCCGCCGTTCACCGCCTGCGCCTCGAAGGTCGGGACGCCGTACTTGTTCAGTTCCTTGTCCATCTCCGCGACGGAGAGGGCGTCCGGAAGGTCTCGCTTGTTGTACTGGAGGACCCACGGGATCGTCTTCAGGTCGAGCCCGTACGCCTTCAAGTTGGCTTCGAGGTTGGAGAGCGACTCGCGGTTCTCGGCCATCTTGTCGGGCGCGGAGTCGGCGACGAAGACGACGGCGTCGACGCCCTTCAGCACGAGCTTTCGCGTCGCGTTGTAGTAGACCTGGCCCGGCACCGTGTAGAGGAGGAAGCGTGTCTTCATCCCCTGCAGTTCGCCGAGGTCGAGCGGCAGGAGGTCGAAGAAGAGCGTACGGTCCGTCTGCGTCTTCATCGAAACCATGCGGCCGCGGTGGGTCTCGGGGACGCTGTCGTAGATCTTCTCGAGGTTCGTCGTCTTCCCGCAGAGACCGGGGCCGTAATAGACGATCTTGGCGTTGATCTCCCGCCCCGAATAGCTGACCACCACCATGGCGTCGCTCCTTGCTGTTCCTGCTCCGTGGAATGGCGTCTTGTGGCGCGGGGCGCCCGGAATGCAATGGCGCAGCGCCGGCCCGGACCGGTGGTCAGCACGATGTGTGCCAGAGGGAGAGGGGGCGAGGGACGGACGGAGGCGAGGCGTGGAACGCTAAGGTAAGAAACGAGAAGGCATTAGCCTATCGCCGGGCGGGGCGCCGCGCGTGGCGGCGGGCGCCCGGCCGGCGGCCGTGCGTCGCGCACGGCATTTCGCGAAATGCGTTATGCGGCGCGGGCTTCCCGGCGAATCCAGATCCCCTGGCGTTCCCGCAATTGGAGGCTCGGATCCCCCGGCTCGCGGACGCTTTCGTAGTGCTTGAGGAGCAGATTCTTGAGTAGCGGATATTCTTCGGTCGGGAAGTACCGGTTCACCCGGTCGAACATCCCGTCCTTCGCCGAGTAGCGAAGCAGGGTCACTTCCGTGACGCGCTCGTACTGGTTTTCTCCATACGCCGCATCGGGATTCTCGTCCACGTCGATCCAGAGCGACGAGATGTTGGACTCGACCTCGAACTGGTGCTTGGTCCGCATCAGGTGTTCCCAGAGTCCGTAGATTTCCAACGGGACGAACCGGACCGACGGCTCGTCGTTTCCGGGTCTCCGGATTTCGCAACGGACCAGTTTCTGGGTCGCCATGAGTCTCGAATCCTCCCCTTCCCTCTGTGCGCATCCGTGGCACGCGCTATGCAGCCTCTTTGGATCGTACTCGACGCACGCCGCGAAGGCGTGCAAATCGAACGGACCCGGAGGCCCTCGCGGGCCGGGAGATCGCTGATGAGCCGAAAATCGACGCCGCGTCAGACGCGCCGGGCCCGACCCATTTCGACGGAAATCTATTGCCGGCGCGACAATCGCGTCTACGACGTCTGTCCCTACGCCGCCGGCGGCAACGCCTGCCCCTGCGTGCAAGGGATGGAAACCGCCGACGCGCTCTTCGAGATCGGCGGATCGGACACGCGGCCCTCGGAAGACCGTGGGTCGGACGACGACACGCGCTGGGTGAAATAACGCGCCCACTCTAGGGGCCAGCGTCGCCGCAAGTCAACGCCGACGCCGATGAACGAGCCGCGGTCGCCTTGACACCGGCGCGCGGCTTCTCGTAGCGTCGGAGCGGTGCCGACCACGATTTCGCCTCCCACGCCTCCGCCGCCCTCGACCCCGTCGGTTCTGATGTTCGAATTCGCCGTTCGCGCGGCCGCGCGCCTGTCGCCGTCGGCGCGCGAGGCGATCGCCGCGGTTCTCGCGACGCTCGACCAGGCATTCTCGGCCGATCGCCGCGACGGACTTCGCCGCAATCTCGACGCCGTCGCGGCGTGGGGCCATCCCGCCCTCGACACGGACGCGAAGCGGCGCGCGGCGGCGCGGGCGATCTTCCGCGCGTATCATCGAGGCGTCCTCGACTACCTCGCGAGCCGCGACGAGCGCGCGAACGCGGGCGCGGGCGCGGCGGCGCCCCTGCCGCGATTCACCGGCGCGGAGCGCCTCTACCACGCGCTCGCCTCGGGGCGCGGCGCGGTCATCACGATCCCCCATCTCGGAAACTGGGAACGGGCGGGGCTCATCATGGCGCGACTCGGATTCCGCATTCACGTCGTCACGGGCGTTCAATTCCACGCCGCGCTCTCCGGCGCGGCGCGCGCCGCGAAGGAGTCCGACCGGATCGCCGTCAGCACGCCTTCCGACGGCTATCTTCCCCTCCTTCGCACGCTGCGGCGCGGCGGGATCGTCATCCTCCTCGCCGACGGCGACGTCTACACGCGCGGGGAGACGCGCCGTTTCTTCGGCGCGCCCGTCGAGTTCCCCGTCGGGCCCGCGCTCCTGGCGCGGCGCGCCGGCGTCTCGATCGTCCACGCCTATACGGCCCGCGAAGCCGGCGGCGGCGAACGAATCGTCTTCGAGTCGGTGGATCACCCCAACCGCTCGCGGCCGCTCGCGGAGGACCTGTCGCGCCTGACCGAGGGCGTCGTTCGCGCGCTCGAACGCGCGGT
>DASTSZ010000167.1:0-3506 GCA_035760425.1 Candidatus Eiseniibacteriota bacterium
CACGCCCGGACGATACAAGGTGACGGCGGAGGACGTGGAGCGCGTGGTGACGCCCCGCACGCGGCTCCTCATCCTGAACAGTCCGAACAATCCGTCCGGCATGGTCTATACGCGCGAAGAGGTCGCCTCGCTCGTAGAGACGGCGCACCGCCATGACCTCTTGATTCTCTCCGACGAGATCTACGAGCGCCTCGTCTACGGCGGCGCCAAGCACACGAGCCCCGCCTCGCTCGGCGAGGACGCGAAGAGCCGAACGGTCGTGATCAACGGCGTCTCGAAGACGTGGGCCATGACCGGCTGGCGCATCGGCTACGCGGCCGCGTCGGCGGAGATCGCGGAGGGGATGGAGCGGCTCCAAGGGCAGATGACGTCGAACCCCTCGTCGGTCTCCCAGCAGGCGGCGCTCGCCGCGCTCACCGGCGATCCCGAGCCGGCCGAGGCGATGCGGAAGCGTTTCGCCGTTCGGCGCGACTTCGTCGTGGAGCGCCTGAGCCGGATCGCGGGCGTGAAACTGACGCCCCCCGACGGCGCCTTCTACGCGTTTCCCGACATGAGCGAGGCCATCGCGCGCTCGAAGCGCGGCGTGACCGGAAGCGCGGCGCTCTGCGACTATCTCATCGACGAAGCGAAGGTTGTCTGCGTGCCGGGCGCCGCCTTCGGCATGGAAGGCCACATCCGCCTCTCCTACGCCATCGGCGACGGCGAGATCGCCGAGGGTCTCGACCGCCTCGACGCCGCGCTTCAACGCCTCTAGGTCCGGAGCCGCCGAATGCCGACGTACGAATACGAATGCGAGAAGTGCGGTCACCGCTTCGAACTCTTCCAGTCGATGAAGGACGAGCCGAAGAAGCGTTGCCCCAAGTGCCGCGGAAAGGTCCGGCGGCTCATCGGCACGGGCGCGGGCATGATCTTCAAGGGGAGCGGCTTCTACGTGACCGACTACCGCTCCGACTCCTACAAGAGCCAGAAGAAGAGCGAGGCGGGGGAGGGATCGAAGCCGGCCGCCGCCTCCGACGCGCCGAAGTCCGAAACGCCCGCCGCGCCGAAGCCGGAGCGGAAGCCCGACGGCGGCGGCGCGAAGAAGAAGAAGAAGGAATCCGCCTAACCCCCACCTTCCGTTTGACCTGCGTGGACGCCGTTTGGTACGTTCCGGTCGTACGGACGCCGGAGATGCCGAGCGCCGGGCAATCTCCATATGTGACGTAAATTCAATGAGTTGGCGCATTCGTATGAACCATTTTCTCGCACGCACGGGGCCGGCGGCGCCGCGGAGCGCGCGCCGATGATCGCCGATCGCGCACGCATCAAGGTGGCGGCCGGTCGAGGCGGGCATGGCTGCGTCAGTTTCCGCCGCGAGAAGTACGTCCCGAAGGGCGGACCGGACGGAGGGGACGGAGGACACGGCGGAAGCATCATCCTGCGCGTGAATCCGCACCTGCGAACGCTTCTCGACTTCCAGTCCCGCACACGCTTCGCGGCGGAGCGAGGGATGAACGGCTCGGGCAATCGCCGGAGCGGCAAGTCGGGCGAGGATCTCGTGATCGACGTCCCGGCGGGCACGCTCGTCACCGATGTCGAGACCGGATTCCTCTTGGCCGACCTCGTGGAGCCGGGAACGCTCTGGGTGGCGGCGCGCGGCGGTCGCGGCGGGAAGGGGAATCAGCACTTCGCCACGCCGACGCATCAAGCGCCGACGCACGCGAAATCGGGGAAGGACGGCGAGAGCCGCGAACTCCGGTTGGAGCTTCGGCTCATCGCCGACGTGGGGCTCGTCGGATTTCCGAACGTCGGGAAATCGACGCTCCTCGCCGCGCTGAGCGCCGCGCGACCGAAGATCGCCGACTATCCCTTCACGACGCTCGAGCCGCATCTCGGGCTGGTGCGGGTGGGCGAGGAGCGAAGCTTCGTGATGGCCGATCTGCCCGGCCTCATCGAAGGCGCCAGCGAGGGAAAGGGTCTCGGGCTCGAGTTTCTCCGTCACGTCTGGCGGACGCGCGTGCTCTTGATCCTGATCGACAGCTTCGCCGAGGACCCGGCGCGCGACCTGGCCGCCCTGCGGCGCGAGCTGCGCGAGTACCACGAGGACTTGACGAGAAAGCCGACGATCGTCGCGTTGAGCCGCGCCGATCTCGTGTCGGACGGCCCCTCGGCGGAGGATCCGCCTCCCTTCGCGCTCGACGGCGCGATCTGGGGCGGTTCGATCTCGGGGGCGACGGGACAAGGAACCGCGGCCCTTCTCGAACGGTTATGGAAGATATTGGTCGCAACGGAAGAACCCGCGCCGGATCGGCCGGGACACGCGTCTCCCGCCGAGGCATAAGGAGCCATGCCATGACCGCGAAGAATGCGGAACGACTCTGGGACGAACTGCGGCAACGAGACCCCGACGCCAAGCGCGCCTGGATCGAGCGTCTGGCGAAGGACGGCACGCCCGACTCGATCGACCTCCTCCTCGCCGCGCTGGAACAGGAGAGCTGGTTCCTGCGCGACAGCGCCACGCGCGCGCTCGCCGGAATGGGCGAGGACGTCGTGGAATCGCTGATCGACTATCTGCAATCGGGCCTCTGGTACACGCGCGCGGCCGCGGCCACGGCTCTCGGCGCCATCGGACTTCCGATCGCGGCCGAGCCCCTGACGGCGCTTCTTCGCGACGCGAACCGCACGGTGCGCGACGCCGCGCGCGACGCCCTGCTCCTGCTCGCGCGCCAGGAACTCGCCGCCCACGCGGTCGCGACCGCCTTCGCCGCGCTCTCGGAACGCGGGCAGCGCTTCGCGCTCGACGGGCTGAGCGAGCGGGATCCCGACGTGGCCGAGAGCATCGCCCGTCTCATGGCCGACCCCTCGCGGCGCGCCGCCGCGGAGGCCGCCGCCGAATCGGTCCATCTCCCCCGCGCCGTCAACGACTCGTCCGATGATCTCGACTGGGAGGCCGTCACCGGGAAGCGCCACGAGCCGCGCGGCTGACCGCGCTCGTGAGGAGGGGACAGGGGGAATGGGTACTCCGCGCGAGGTCGCGCGCGGAGACGAGGGCTATCCCGAACGGCTCGAGTCGCTCGCGCGGCCGCCACGACATGTTTATCTCGAAGGACCCTGGACGCACGACGGACCGTTCGTGGCCATCGTTGGATCGCGCCACGCCGACGGCGACGGACTCGACATCGCGCGCTCGCTCGCGGCGGAACTGGCCCGGGAAGGGGCTGCGGTGATCAGCGGACTAGCCCTCGGCATCGACGCCGCCGCGCACGAAGGCGCCCTCGACGCCGGCGGCAAGAGCGGCGCCGTCCTAGGCACGCCGCTCGACCGAGTCCACCCGCGCAGACATGCGACGCTTCAGCGCCGCCTCGCCGCATCGCTGGGAATCCTCAGCGAACTCGCCCCAGGCACTGCCGCCACGAAGGGAACCTTCGTCTCCCGAAATCGCCTCGTCGCCGCGCTCGCCGATGTCGTCATCGTGGTGCAAGGGCGCGCCAAGAGCGGCGCGCTCCTCACGGCGGACTTCGCACTGG
>DASTSZ010000168.1:0-7210 GCA_035760425.1 Candidatus Eiseniibacteriota bacterium
CGCCGGTCGAGCCGGCCGAGCCGGGCGAGGCGTAGCGCCCGTCGGGGACGATCCCCGCCGCCGTCAATTCCCGCTCGGCGTCGGCGAGTTGCGCGACCGTGTTCACGCCCATGAGCTCGCTCTCGTGCGTGGCCGGCTCGATGCCGACGCCGAGGCCCCTGCCGCGAATGTGCGCGAGCGTGTCGGTGAGGTAGTACTCCTGCTGCTTGTTGTCGGTGCGAAGCGAGGCGAGCGCCTCTTCGAGCGGCGCGAGATCGAAGCAGTAGATGCCGGAATTGACCTCCGCGACCGAGCGCTCCGCGTCGGTGGCGTCCTTCTCCTCCACGATCTTCACGAAGCGGCCCGCGGCGTCGCGGATGACGCGGCCGTAGCCGCCGGGATCGGCGAGCGTGCCGGTGAGCACGGTGACGCCGTTTCCCTCCGCGGCGTGGCGTTCGAGGAGCCGGCGGAGCGTTTCGGTCCGAACGAGCGGCATGTCGCCGGCGAGCACGAGAACGCGATCGGCGCCCGTCTCCGCCGCGGCCGCCGCGATCTCGCTCCAGGCCACCTGCACCGCGTGGCCCGTGCCGAGCTGCGGCCGCTGCGTCGCGAAGCGGACCCCGCGCGGCGCGCAGGCGGCGCGCACCAGTTCCTCCTTGTGCCCGACGACGAGGATGACGCGTTCGGGATGGAGCGCGTCGAGCCGGTCGAGGACGTGGTGGACGAGCGGCGTGCCGAGCGCGGGATGGAGCACCTTCGGCAGGTCGGAGTTCATCCGCTTCCCCATGCCGGCGGCGAGAACCAGAGCCTGGAATTTCGGGATCATCGCTTCCCTCGTGACGGGGTCAGAAATCGATTGTCGAGCAGACGCGTGCGTCCGACGCGGATGGCCGCGAGAAGGAGCGCGCGGCGGTCCAAGCGCGGGACCGGCTCGAGCGTGCGCGGATCGACGAGCGCCACGTAGTCGACGGCGTCGGGCTTGGCGTGGCGGCGGAGCGCCTGCTTCGCCTCGCGTTCGAGCCGGCGGGCGTCCCGCGTTCCGCGCCGCGCCAACGCGGCCGCGGCGTCGAGCGCGCGCGGAAATCCGCCGGCGCGCGCCCGTTCCTCCGGGGTCAAATAGGCGTTCCGCGACGACATGGCGAGTCCGTCGGGCTCGCGAACGATCGGCGCCACCCTGAGCCGCGCGGGAAGATCGAGGTCGCGCATCATCGCGCCCACGACCGCCGCCTGCTGCGCGTCCTTCTGTCCCAGGTAGAGCGTGTCGGGCTCGACCATGTTCAGGAGTTTCAGCACCACCGTCGCCACGCCGTCGAAATGCCCGGGGCGAACCGCCCCTTCCCATCGCGCGGCGAGCGGCCCAGCCGTGACGCCGGTCTGAAAGCCCTCCGGATAGACCGCCTCCGGGGAGGGCAGGTAGAACCAGTCGCAACCGGCCTCGCGGCAGAGGCGCGCGTCGCGCCGGGTGTTTCGCGGGTAGCGGCGGAAGTCCTCGCGCGGTCCGAACTGGAGCGGATTCACGAAGACGCTCACCACGACCCGGTCGTGATCGCGGCGCGCGCGGCGCACGAGCGAGAGATGGCCGGCGTGGAGCGCGCCCATGGTCGGGACGAAGCCGACCGTCTTTCCCCGGCGGCGCGCGTCGCGAACCAGCGCGCGCATCGCCGCGGGGCGCCGCACGATCTTCACGCCGACGGCTCGCCCTTGGGAGTCGCGGAGGCGGCGGCGGCGGGCGCGGCGGCGTACGACTCCGACTCGTTCGGGTAGCGTCCCGACCGCACGTCCTCGCCGAACGCGCGGAGCGCCTCCCGCATCGTCCCGGCCACGTCGGCGTAGCGGCGGACGAAGCGGGCCGGCTTGCCGAACGTGAACCCGATGAGATCGTGGAGCACGAGCACCTGCCCGTCGCAGTCGGGGCCCGCGCCGATGCCGATCGTCGGAATCGTGAGCGCGCGGGAGACCTCGGCGCCGAGTTCCAGCGGGATTCCCTCGAGCACGAGCGCGAAGCAGCCCGCCCGTTCGAGCGCGACGGCGTCCTCGAGGAGCGCGTCGGCCGCCTCCCGCCCGCGCGCCTGCACGCGGTAGCCCCCGAACTGATGGACCGATTGCGGCGTGAGCCCGAGATGCCCGAGCACCGGGATGTCGGCGTGGAGGATCGCCTCGATCTGAGGGAGCATGCGGCGGCCCCCTTCGAGCTTCACGGCTTCCGCGCCCCGCTTGAGGAAGCGCCCGCTGTTTCGGACCGCCTCCTCGGGGCTCGCCTGGAAGGAGTTGAACGGGAGATCGGCGACGAGGAGCGCCCGCGGCCGCGCGCGCGCGACGGCGCGCACGTGATGCGACATCTCCGCCATCGTCACGGGGATCGTGGAATCGTAGCCGAGCACAACCATCCCGACGGAGTCGCCGACGAGAATGAGGTCGACGCCCGCCTGATCGGCGATGACCGCCGAGGGGTAGTCGTACGCCGTGGTCGAGACGATCTTCACGCCCCGCTCCTTCATCTCGCGGAGCGTGCGGACGGTCACCTTCGAGCGCGTGTTCGGTTCGCCGCCATAGGTCACGAAGCGCCTCCCGGTTCGGCGCCGGGGGTCACGTAGGCCACCCCCTCGCGATGCGCTTCCATCCGTGCGATCAACTCTTCCAGGTCCGCCCGGCGATCGACGAAATTCAGCTCGTTCGTGTTCACGATCAGGAGCGGCGCGTCCTTGTAGTGGAAGAAGAAGTAATTGTACGCCTCGGCGAGCGTGGCCGTGTACTTGGGATCCATGGCCCGTTCGTAGGAGCGCCCCCGCTGCTGGATGCGGGACCAGATGATTTCCGGGCTCGCCTGGAGATAGACGACGAGATCGGGCGCCGGGATCTCGCGCTCGAGGAGCGACGCCACCGACTCGTAGAGCGCCAGTTCCTGGTCGTTCAGGTTCAGGTTCGCGAAGATCCGGTCCTTCTGGAACAGGTAGTCGCTCACGACCCCGTTGTGAAAGAGGTCGGGCTGCCGGAGGTCTTTCAACTCGTGATAGCGATTCACGAGGAAGAACATCTGCGCCGGAAAGGAGAAGCGGCGCTGGTCCTTGTAGAAGTTCTCGAGGAAGGGGTTCGCGTCGGGCGCCTCGAGGAGGAGCCGCGCGCCGGTCCGCTCGGCCAGGAGCCGCGCGAGGCTCGTCTTGCCGACGCCGATCACGCCTTCGATGGCGATGTGCTTGCCGCGGAGGTCCATCAGGTCTCGTCCGTCACGAGGGGCGCGGCCCGGCTCTAGGTCCAGAGCCGGCCGCCCTTGCGAACGCCCGACTCGGGCGGGAGGCGGTCGAGGATCGCGGCGATCGTCTCCCCGAGCACCGGATGGACGAACTCCGGCTCCAGCTCGGCGAGCGGCGTGAGCACGAAGGCGCGCTGGTGCGCCTCGGGGTGCGGCACCTGGAGGCCCGGCGCGTCGATGATCTGATCGCCGAAGAAGAGGAGGTCGAGATCGATGGTGCGCGGGCCCCACTTCTTCGCCTTCGCCCGCGCGCGTCCGAGCCGCTGCTCGACCAGGAGCAGGTTCCAGAGGAGTTCGGCCGCCGTCAGCTCCGTCGAGACGCAGGCGACCGCGTTCAGAAAGCGCGGCTGCTCCACGTCGCCGACCGGCGCGGTGTCGTAGAGGGACGAGACGCGCGTGAGGAGCGTGCGCGGGAGTTTCCCGAGTTCCTCGAGCGCGCGGCGGATCTGGGCCTCCCGCTCGCCGAGGTTCGATCCGAGACCGATGAAGGCCTTCGTCATGCGCGCACCCGCTCCACTTCCACTTCGGGGATCACGTCGAAGTCGGCCACCGGCACGTGGAGCTTCCGGAGGCGGACCACGACGCGCGACGCGGGAAACGCGGCCAGGACGCCGAGCGCGAGATCCTCCGCGGCCGTTTCGAGCAGACGCCGGCGGAGCTTCCCGAGCCGCGCGCGCACGAAGCGATAGACCGCCTCGTAGTCGATGGCGTCGCGCAGCGCGTCGACGCGGCGGCGCGTGAGGGCGGGATAGGCGAGTTCCACGTCGGCTTCGAGACGCTGCCCCAGCGCCCGCTCGCGGGCGGGCACGCCGAGGTAGCCGTAGGCGCGAATGCCGCGAAGACGAAGCCAGTCCTCCCCGGCGGGAAGTCCGGTTTCGCCTTCGGCGCGGCGCGGAAGGGCCCGGGGGCTAGCGCGACGGGGTCGGCGCGACGGCATGCGGAGCCTTCCAAGGCGAGAGACCTTCGAGGAGTCGAAGCGCGCGCTCCATCACCGGCACGGATGCGGTGAGCGCGATGCGGAAGTAACCTTCTCCCTGCTCGCCGAAGCCGACGCCGGGCGTGAGCATGACGCCCGTCTGCTCGAAGACGCGCGTGGCGAAGCCGATCGCCGTCTCGCCTTCGGGGACGCGGGCCCAGACGTAGAACGCCCCGCCGGGCGACGCGACCGGACAGCCGAGCCGCGTCAGCCCGTCGACCACGACGTCCCGCCGCTCGCGGTAGACCGTGCGAAGCGCGGGGCCGTGCGTCGGGAGGAAGTGATTGAGCGCCCAGGACGCGGCGATCTGGATCGCCTGCGGCGCGCCCGAATCGACGTTCGCCTTCAGCCGCACGAGCGACTCCACGAGCGGCGCCGCGCCGACGGCGAAACCGAGCCGCCAGCCGGTCATGTTGAAGGTCTTCGAGAAGGAGTGGAATTCGATCGTCCGCGCGCGCGCCGACGGGATCTGGAGCGCGCTCGGGGGCGGATCGCCGTAGTAGAGCTCCGAGTAGGCGGCGTCGCTCGCGATGATGAGGTCGCGCCGCTCGGCCCACGCGGCGATCGCCTCGTAGAACGAGCGCGGCGCGAGCGCGCCGGTCGGATTGTTCGGATAGTTCACCCAGACGACGCGCGTCTTCGGCGTCGCGAGGCGTTCGAGTTCGTCGAGGTCGGGGAGAAATCCGTTCGACTCGCGAAGCGCGTAGCGAACCGGCGTGGCGCCCGCGAAGATCGTCCCCGCGAAATAGACGGGATAGCCCGGGTCGGGCATGAGCACTTCGTCGCCGGGATTGAGGATGGCGAGCGGAAAGTGTCCGATCCCCTCCTTCGAGCCGATGAGGATCGCGCACTCCTTCGCGGGGTCGACGGTGACGCCGTAGCGTCCCGCGAACCAGGTCGCGATCTCGCGCCGCGCGGAGAGCATCCCGGCGCTCGACGGGTAGCGGTGATTGGCGCCGTCCTGCGCCGCGGCCGCCATCTTCTCGAGGACCGGCCCCGGCGTCGGGAGGTCGGGGTCCCCGATCGAGATATCGATCACTTCCCGCCCGGCGGCCTCCGCTTCGGCCCGCCTACGTTCCAATTCGGCAAAGAGATAGCGAGGCAGGGCTTGGAGCCTTTGGGACGGGGCGAGGGGAGTCATGGGGGACGACGGTAGCCGGGGGGGAGGGGGGTGTCAAGGGGCGGCGAGCGCCGTTAGACCGAGCCCTCGGCGGGTGGATCGATGACGACCATCACCTCGGCTTCGAGGGCGATGCCGTTCGACGCCTCCACGCGCCGCTTCATCTCCTTCGCGACGCGGAGGACTTCCTGGGCGGTGGCGCCGCCGCGGTTCACGATGTAGTTCGCGTGGAACGCATGGACGCCGGCGCCCCCCTCGCGAATCTCCTTCGCGCCGGCCGCCTCGAGCAACTGCCCCGCCGCGATCTTGCTGCCGTCCGCCAGCACCGGATTCTTGAAGAAGCAGCCGGCCGTGTGAAGCCCCTTCTCGTGGCGGCGCGCGCGCTGCGCGGCGTGCTGCCCCATGGTGCGGTCCATCTCGGCGCGATCGCCGGGGACGAGGGAGAACTCCGTCTCCACGACGATGTTCGTGTTCTCCTTGAGATTGCTGTGGCGATAGGCGAAGCCGAGTTCGCCGGGCGCGCGGTCGACGAGGGTCGTTCCCTCGAGGAGCCGGATGCGCGTCGCCACGTCCGCGACGGAGCGGCCGAACGCGCCCGCGTTGCCGCGGATGGCGCCGCCCACCGTGCCGGGGATGTCGATGGCGAATTCGAGGCCGGCGAGCGAGTGCTGCCGCGCCGCCTCCACGACTTCGCCGAGGTCGGCCCCCGCGCCGGCGGTGATCTTCGTCCCCTCTACGCGGAGGTGCTCGATCTTGTTCACGATCGCCACGCCGCGAAAACCGGTGTCGCCGACGAGGAGATTCGAGCCGCCCCCGATGAGAAGCCACCGCATGCCGCTCGCCATCGCTTCGCCGACCACCTGCTGGAGCGCCCGCTCGGTGTAGACCTCCACCAGCACGTCCGCCGGCCCGCCGATCCCGAACGTGGTGTACGGAGCGATGGGGGCCATCTTCTTGAGGGTCAGTTCCTGCGGCGGCGCGGCAAGGGTCTCGAACGACATCGATCCTCCGTGGACGTGGCGTGCTCTCGGGGAAGGATACGGGAATCTATCGGCAGGCGCGGGCGATTTCTGCACTCCCTTCTCGCGCGGGGACGGCGCGGCGCGGGCGCCGGAAGTCCCCTTGCCGCGCGGGGCTCCGCCTCGTTAACGTGGCGGCGGCCATGGGCGATTCGACCCCACTATCCCAGCGTCTTCGCCTCCGCGAAGTCGTCCCCTTCGTGGGGCCGGCGTTCGTCGCGAGCATCGCCTACATCGACCCCGGCAACTTCGCGACCAACATCGCCGGCGGCTCCGACTTCCGCTACCAGCTCCTCTGGGTGCTCCTCTGGAGCAACCTCATGGCGATTCTCGTCCAGCTCCTCTCGGCGAAATTGGGGATCGCCACGGGAATGTCGCTTCCCCGCAACTGCCGGGAGCACTTCCCTCGCGGCGTGAACTACGTGCTCTGGGGCGCGGGCGAGGTGTCGGCGCTCGCCACCGACTTGGCCGAGTTCCTCGGCGCGGCGCTCGGATTCTCGCTCCTCTTCGGAATGCCCCTCTTCCCGGCCGCGCTCCTCACGGGCGTGGCGACCTTCCTGATCCTCGGGGTCGAGCGGCTGGGGTTTCGGAAGCTCGAGTACGTAATCATGGCGTTCGTCGGCGTCATCTCCCTCGCCTACGTCGTGGAACTCTTCCTGGCGAAGCCGCCCTGGGGGACGATCGCCTACCACGTGGCCGTTCCCCACCTCGACGGCAAGAGCATCTACGTCGCGGTCGGGATGCTCGGGGCGACCGTGATGCCCCACGTGGTCTATCTCCACTCCGCGCTCGTCCTCCCGCGGCGAAAGGAGCTCGGCCACACCGACCACGCGCGCCACTTCCGGATGGAGCGGCTGGAAGTGCTC
>DASTSZ010000169.1:0-4430 GCA_035760425.1 Candidatus Eiseniibacteriota bacterium
CGGTGGCCGATCGCCCCGGTCGCGACGTCACGCAGAACGCGCGACTCCTCGCGGCCGTCTGCCAGTCCATCGACGACGCGCTCATCGCGGTCTTCGACGCGAAGTACCGCTACATGTTCTGGCGGCCGGTCACCGCGATCCGAAGCGGCGAGCGCGACGGAAACCGTGAGACCGACCGGGACTCCACCTGGGCGCCGTTCATCGACACGCCGATGCACCCCGAGTATCCCTGCGCGCACTGCATCATCTCCTCGACCGTCGGCACCGTGCTGAAGGCCGAAATCGGGGAGGGCCCCTCGCCGACGCTCACGAGCGCGAGCCCCACGGCGAACGGCGCGAAGCGGAGCTGGGCGACCGTCGACGAGTTCGTTCAGGAAGTGGCGAACGCGCGCATCTACGACGGCGTCCACTTCCGGAACTCCACGGAAGTCGGCACCGCGATGGGGAAGCAGGTCGGCGCGCTGGCGGTCTCGAAGTTCAAGATCGGTTCGAACTAGCGGAGGGCGGCGCTTGAGATCTCGACTGAATCGCACGATCGTCGCGGGGGCGCTGGCGGCGCTCCTCGTGGGGCTTCCCGGATGCGGCTCGAAGAGTCCGGCGACGACTTCGCCGCCATCCCTCGTCGGCGCCTGGCGGTCGTCGGTTCAGTTCGAATCGGGCGCCTTCGCCGCCGTGAAGGACCTCGAATTCATGTACGTGTTCCACGCCGACGGCACGATGACGGAGTCTTCGAACTACGACGCGGCGCCCCCCGTGCCGCCCGCGTACGGCGTCTGGCGCGCGACCGGCCCTCACGCGTTCGAAGCGAAGTACGAGTTCTTCTCGACCGCTCCTTCGCCGCCCGACGCGTTCAGGAGCGGGGCGGGATGGAATCCTTCGGGGCGGGGCGTGCTCACGGAGCGCATCCAGGTCGCGGAGGACGGCGGGACTTTCACCTCGACGCTCACGTACGAAGCGTTCGATATGAAAGGGGCGACGGCGCCGGGCGGCGGGAACGCGACCGGTCGCGCCACTCGGATTCGCTAGCGCCGAGCCGCGCCTAGGGCTCGCCCCACCCGAGTTCGATCACCTCGAAGTCGTCGGCGTGGAGGCTGTGGAACGCGGGGTTCAGCACGTCGTTGTCCCATGCCGGATCCATCGTCCCCGACACGTACATGTCGGTTCCGTTGTCCGCGACGATCAGGCCGTAGGTCTTCATGGCCTGGAAGATCTTCCGCACGTCCGCCGGATAGCCGCTGATATCGACCGTCGACTTGAGCCTGAGGCGCGTCCCCATCGGAGGCGCGCCGGCCGTCGACCCGGCTTCGTGCGACGCCGGCCAGACGTAGCCGTTCGTCGAGCGCGTGGTGACGCGGAAGGCGTGCGTGATCGGCCCCGCCGCGGCGACTTCGTCGTGGCGCACCAATCCCGGGAAGATCGCGAGTCCCGCCGCGTCGGCGGACGTCCAGCCGTCGGTGCGCCGCGCGTTGCTCGAGAGATCGAACGTCGCGCCCGAGCCCGCCTCCCAGCGGACCGAAGCGCCGTTCCACCGCGTGGCCCAGGTCTCGTAGAGGAGCCAGCGCTCGCGATCGATCACGAGCAGATGGCGATCCCCGCTCGGACCTCCGCCGGCGACCCCGCCCTCGATGTAGTTGCCCTGGGACGCCGCCTCGGCGGGAATGGGATAGCCGGGCGGGCGGCCCGCCGCGCCCGCGTCGCTCTGGCTGCCATAGGGCGAGAACGTGACCGGCAAGAGCGCTTGATTCGCGCCGACGCCGACGTAGGGAATGCCGTAGGGCGGCGGACCGAAGTCGGGATGAACGATGCGCGTCGCGGTGGGATTCTGCGGTGTCCGCCCGCTGATCCAGTCGATGATCGCGGCCGATTGCGGATCGAGCGGGGCGCTCGAGACGTCGACGTTCCACCAGTTGTCGGCGGGGAAGACCTGCCGCGCCGAGAAGTCCTCGAGGAGCGCCACGCTGTCGGTGGCCGAGGGGCTGGGCCCGCCGGGACCGGCCGGTTCCGCCGGATTCGAACCCGACGAGCAGCCGGCCGCGGCGAAGAATGCGGCGGCACCGGCAATGAGCAAACTCCGCAGACGAGCCATGGGTTCTCCCAGGGTGGTGTGGACACCCCATTCGCGTGCAAGAACTTGGCCAGTCGGGAGGTGCTTGGATGGTGTGGGGGCGCGCCCCGCGTGGGCTGCGGAATGCGTCTGCGTGCGTGCGGACTGCGCGGCCCGACGGCCCGGCGGGGCGACCCTCCTTGCCCCGCCGCCGCCGTCGCTACCGACCCATCACGTACGCTTGCTTCGCAGTTCCTCCCGCGTCTGGCGCATGAGGAGCGCGATCACGAACAGGAGCATGATGCCGGCGAACTCGAGCATGCGCCCCGGCGTGTAGCTCGCGCCGAGGATCGTGAAGCCGAAGTAGTTCACGAGCCGCTCGAGGATCGCCACGGCGAGGAGCAGAAAGGCCGCGAAGAAGAGAACGCGGCTCATCAGGCTTGACCAGAATTCGGAGCCCATCGAAGACCGTCCTTTCCGTCGGTGTGTGACGTGCGTTTCCTCGAGACGCCTATCGACGAGGAATGATCAGCATGTCTTCGAGCATGTAGCCTGTTCGCGAGTTGATCCAGACCACCGCGATCGACTTGTCGGGCCGCATGAACCAGGCCTGCGCCCAGTTCGGATGCTCCGCGCTCGACGTCACACCCACAAGATCGCCCAACTCCGCCGGCAGCGCGTCGCGCGTCGCGAGCCGCTGCTTCGGAAGTTCCCCCGGTTTCCCCCCGTCCTTCGGCCCCGCGACCTCCAGGCGAGTGCAAGCGGTCGCCGTGAGGCACAGCACGAGGCCCATCGCGAGTATCAGGAATCGTCTCATGGAGGACTCTCCTTTCCGTCGCCCCGGCACGCAGCGGCGGGGTGGTCGATCGACGCCGACCGCGCACGCCGCCGTGGATTCGGGCGGCGGCGCGGCGCGACCGGCCTGTGCCGGAAAACGAGAGGCGAGGGGCGAGAGGCGGAGCGAGGGGAGAGTCGGGGCGCCTCGGCCCTTTACCGCAAGAGGACGGCGCGCACGATGTGGCGGCCGGATTTCACGAAATAGATGCCCGCGGGAAGGCGGCGGCCTTCGCCGTCGGTTCCTTCCCAGTCGACCGAGAGTGTCGACGGCGAGCGCCAGCGCCGAACCTTACGGCCGGTCACGTCGAAGACGATGACGTCTTGGCCTCCGCGCGCCTCGATCCTCGTGCCGCTACGGAAGGGATTCGGGAAGACGCGCAACACCGGCGGCGCCGGCGGCGTGGGCGACACGCCCATCTGCGAGGCCACGAGCGGCAGCGTTTGCGCCGGGGGCGCCGCGGTGACGGGGGTGTTCATGTCGGTCGTGATCTCGGCGGCGGTCTGCGCGCGGCTGTAGAGGCGCAGATCGTCGAGGGAGCCCTTGAAGGGATCGTTGTCGCCGCCGGCGCCCTCGCCCGTTCCGCCGATGACGGTGTTCGCGTTCGAGTTCGCGCCGAGCGTGATGGCGGCGAGCGTTTCGCGGAGCACGCCGTTCACGTAGAGCTTCGTTCCCGTCGCCTCCGCGACGACGGCGATGTGCGTCCACGTATTGATCGGGGCGCCGTAGACGAAGGTGCGCGTCGTCGCTCCCGTCGCGACGTAGACGCGGCCCGAGGACGCCGCGAGCCCGACATCGAAGCGCCGGTTGGACGACGAGGCCGTATCACGCTTGGAGAGGATGGCGCGCCAATCGGTGAAGCTCGCCGGATTCACCCAGGCGGAGAAGGTGAAGGGAAGGCCCGGGACGTTGACCGTTCGGCCGATGACCACGCGCGGATCGTTCGCGTCGTTGCCGTCGTCGGTCGCGTTGAAGACGAGGCCGGCGCCGTACTTGCCGGTTCCCCACGTCGGGTTGTTCACCAGCGTGCCGGTGAATCCGTTCCCGGACGCGTCGGCCGTGGTGGTCGCGCCGGGGCCCTCGTCGAACGCGTAGGCCGCGACGAGATTGCTGCTCGGCGGCGGCGCCGCGAGCGTCGACCGGTTGACCGGCGGCGTCGAGGGAGCCGACGGATTCCCGGCCGCGTCGAACGCCGCGACCTGATAGGCGTAGGTCGTGGATGCGGTCAGTCCGGTGTTGGAGAAGGACGTCTGCGCCGTCGTCCCGATTTGGATGCCGTCCCGGATCACGTTGTAGCCGGTCACGCCGACGTTGTCGGTCGAGGCGTTCCACGTGAGGTCGATGCGGGACTCCGAGATGGCGGTGGCCGCGAGGCCGGTCGGCGTGCTCGGCGCCTGCGTGTCGGCCAGAACCGTGGCCCCGGCGATGTTGGAGGGTTGGCTCGTGTTCCCCGCCGCGTCGCGGGCCAGCACGAGGTAGAAGTAGCTTCCCGGCGAGACGCCCGAGTTCACGAAGCTCGTCTGCGAAGTCGAGCCGACCTTGTTCGCGAGC
>DASTSZ010000170.1:0-9335 GCA_035760425.1 Candidatus Eiseniibacteriota bacterium
GCGCGCGCGCCGCGTGCCAGTGCACGAGGTCGGGGCGGAGGCTTCGATGGAGCCGGGCGAGCGCAAAGGCCGAGGCGAGATCCCACGTCCCGCGCATGGCGACCGCGTGGACCGGAAAGCCCTCCGCCCGCGCCTTCGCGAAGATCGCCGAGTCCCCCGGCGCGGCGAGGTGCGGTTCGTCGCCGCGCCGCCGCTGCCGGCGCATCAGCTCCATCACCTGCCGCTCGCCGCCGCGCCAGGGACGCTCGGAGTCGACGTGGAGCACGCGGAGGCGAGCGGCGGACTCGGACATCGGCGCCGGCGTCATCGAGAACGGCGCGGCGCGGTCGCGTCGCGGGCGCGCGTGACGGCGTCGACGAGGATCGAGCCGATGCGGGAGGGCTCCCCCACCTCGAGCGCCGCCTCGCGCCCGGTGCGCCCCATGCGCTCCCGCCGCGCGGGATCGGCGGCGAGGGACTCGATGGCGGCCGCGAGGGCCGGCGCGTCGCCCGGCGGCACGAGCGCGACGTGCGCGCCCTCGCGGAAGAACTCCGCCACGGCGGGCGAGCGGCGCGTCACGGTCGGCACGCCGAGCGCGAGCGCCTGAAAGACCTTGTGCGGCACGACGCGGGCCGCCTTCTCCGTCACGCCGAAGATCCCCAGCGCGAGGTCGGCGCCGGCGAGGAGCTCCATCGCCTCCGGATAGGGCGTGCGTCCGAGGAGGCGCACCGATCGAAGCCCGTGCGACGCGATGTCGCGCGCCACGCGATGCGCGAGCATCCCGGCGCCGAGGAGCGTGAAGCGCGCGAAGCCGGTCCCGCGGCGCGTCTCGAGGATCGCGGCCGCTTCGACGATCGTCGGCAATCCGTGCAACGGGAGGAAGCCGCCGACGTAGACGACGTCGAGCGGCGCGCCCGTTCCGCGCGGGCGCCGCTCGGCGCCGCGGGCGAAGGTCGCCGCATCCGCGCCGACCGGCACGCGCGTCATCTTCCGCCGCGGGACGCCCATGGCGCCCGTGAAGAAGTCGGCGTGCTCCCACGTGTCGCAGAGGAGCGCGTCGGCGAGCCGCATGGAAGCGCGGTCGCTCCACCGCATGCGCGCGGCGCTCACGCTTCCGGCGCGGACGCGGCCGAGGTCGCCGACCTGCGTGTCCCATCGGGAGACGAGCGGATCGAAGAGGACCGGTACGCCCGCGACGCGGCCGAGGAGCGAGGCGAGCGCCACGTCGCGATGGCCGAACGCGGGGACGAGGATCGCGTCGAGCCCCGCGCCGCGCGAAAGCCACGCGGCGGCGAGCGACGCGACGCGGACGGGCGGCGCGGCGCTCGGCGACACGTGGAGGTCGCGCACCGTGACGCCGCGCGCCTCGAGTCCCTCGCGGAAGACGCGGACGCGCGGGTAGTCGGGATCGTAGCCGCCGAAGAACGCGACGATCACGGCCGAGGCCGGGGCCGCGGCGCGCCGGGGGCCGCCGAGTCGTCGCCGCGGATGTCGTCCTCCCAGCGCCGCGCGTACTTCGTGAAGACCGAGAAGGCGGCGAGCATGCAGAGGACGAGTCCGTGGCGTCCGTAGCGGAAGCCGCCTTCGAGCACGTACTGGCGGAGGAAGCGTCCGATCGGGCGCCAGAAGATCCGCGCGCCCGACGCCCGCACGCCGCGCGCCTTGAGATCGGCCGCCGACCAGCGCGTGTAGCGGAGGAACTTCTCGAAGTACTGGTCGAGGTCGCGGTAGGTGTCGTGAAAGAGCCGCTCGCGGAGGAAGCCGACGCGTCCCTGCACCTCGACCTCCGCGTGGACGTGGAGCGGCTGGTAGGCGCCCTTCGTCCGGTCGAAGAGACGGAGGACCTTGTCGCGCTGCCAGCCGGCGCCCTCGATCCGCTTCCCGAGGAAGTGATTGTCCCGCCGGATCCAGTAGCCGTCGGCGCGGGCCGGATCGGCGAGCACCTTTTCGATCTCGGCGCGAAGCGCCGGCGTGACGCGCTCGTCGGCGTCGACGATGAGAACCCAGCGGTGCGTCAGTTGCGGGAGCGCCCAGTTCTTCTGCGCCGCGGAGTTCACGTATTCGTGTTCGAGCACGCGGTCGGCGACGGCGCGCGCGATCTCGAGCGAGCCGTCCGTGCTGCCTGAATCGACGACCACCACTTCCTCGGCCCATCGCGCCGACTCGAGGCAGGCGCGGAGATTCCGCGCTTCGTTCTTCGCGGGGACGAGGACGCTCAGCGGCTCGCGCACGATCGTTCGCCTCCCGGCCGGTTCGCGTGGTCGTTCAGGAGCGCTCGCGCCGCCGCGGCCACGCGCGCCGGCGTCACGTCGCGCATGCAGCGGAGATGGCGCTCCCCTTCGAGCGGGCAGCGGTTCGCGTTGCAGTGGAGGCAGTCGAGTCCCGTCGCCTCCACCGCCGCGTGCGGCCCGGTCGGAGGATGCCACGTCGCGGGGTGCGTTGGGCCGAAGATCGTCACCGTGGGCGTCCCGAGGGCCACGGCGAGGTGCTTCGGGCCGGAGTCGTTCCCCACCAGGAGCGCGGCCCGCTCGATCAGCGCGCCGAGTTCCTGCCATCCGGTCGGCGGCGCGAGAAGCGACGGCCGCGTCATGCTCGCGCGAGCGGCGTCCACGGCGTCGCGCTCGCCCGGACCCCAGATCCAGACGGGCGTCGCCTCCGGCGCGAGTTCGTCCATCACCGCGGCGAAGCGTTCCGGAAGCCACGTCTTCGCCGGCCAGGAGCCGGTCGGAAGGCAGAGCACGATCGGCCGCCCGGCGATCGCGGACGCGGCGCCGTCGAGCCAGCCGGCGATCGCGGCGCGCGCCGCGGCGCTCACGGTGAAGCGGAGATCGAGTCCGCGCGCAGGCACACCGAGCGCGCGCACGACGTCGAGCGCCGCTTCGGGCGCGTAGCGCAGCGCGGGCCGGCCGTCGGCGCCGATCGGCTCGCGCGGCACGCGAACCGTGTAGGCCCACGCGCGCCCCGGAATGTCGTAGCCGGCGCGGATCCGGGCGCGCGTGAGCGCGGTGAGGAACGCGCTCCGCGGATTCGAAACGAGGTCGAGCGCCATGGAGTAGCCGCCCCGCGCGAGGCGGGCGTAGAGGAGCGCCTGCGATGCGAGCGATCGACGGTCGAAGGTGAGGACGCGGTCGACGTCGGGGTTTCCCTCGAGGAGCGGCGCCATTCCCTTCGCCGCGAGAACCTCGATGCGCGCGCCGGGGATCCCCTCGCGAAGCGCGCGAAAGGCGGGCGTGGTGAGGAGGAGATCGCCCGCCGCCCGGTGACGGACGACGAGGATCCGATCAGGCGATGGCACGCCGCCGCTCTCCGTGCGCCAAGGCGCGCTCCACGGCGCGCTTCGCCTCCGCGACGCTGATCCAATCGAGGCAGTCGAGGCGCGCGCACTCGTGCCGGTGGCAGGGGCGGCACCAGATCTCCTTGCAGAGGAGTTGGTGGCCGTCGCGCGCGTCGTAGGGGAACCAGATCTCAGGGACCGTCGGACCAAGGATGCCGACCGTCGGCACCCCGAGCGCGGGACCGCTGTGAAGCGGGCTCCCGTCGTTCGTGACGAGCGCGTCGAGGGCCGCGACGACACCCCAATACTCGCGCAGCGGAAGCCCCGCGACGACCGGGGCGACCCCGGCCGGCGCGGCCATCGCGACGCGGCGGGCGGCATCCTCCTCGCCGGGGCCGGCGAGCACGACCGGCGCGACGCCCATCCTCGAAAGCGCTCGAAGGAGGGCCGCGAACCGCTCTTCCGGCCAGCGCTTGGCGGGCCAGCGATTCCCCACGTGGAGGCCGACGCGGGGGCCCGCGCCGCGAACCGTCTCGACCAGGCGGTCGCGGCCGGCGGCCCGCTCGGCGTCGCTCAGGTGGATTCGCGGCGGCGCGGGCGAGGCCGGCGGTTCCAGCCCCAGCGCCTGGAGCGCCAGGAGGTGATGCGCGACCGCCGACAGGGGCTGGTCGACTCTCGGAAGGTGGTGGCTGTAGAAGTGGCGGCGGCCCCGCCGCGAGGGGCCGACCCGGATCGGCGCGCCCGTCCAGCCCGCCAGGAGCGCGCTGCGCGGGTTTCCGTAGAGATCGATGACCCAGTCGTAATTCGCGCGCCGGAGCGCCCGAAGAAGCGGCCACGGGGCCGGCAGGAGCCATCCCCCCTTCGCCGGCGCCGAAAGCACGTCGGCGACGGCGGGATGCCCCACGGCCGCCTGCGCGGGCCCGGCCTCGGCCAGGTAGTCGATCCGCGCCCCGGGAAAATGGGCGTGGAGCGCGTCAAGGAGCGGGAGCGAGAGGATCGCGTCCCCGATCCGACGAAGCCGCGAGACGAGAATGCGCCGCGGCGCGCCGACCGGCGGCGGCGCCGACTCGCGGTCCCCCGGGAGCGCGACGACCGCGCCGATCACCGCCGCTCCTCCGTCGCCGGGCCGCCCGCCCCGCCGCGGAGCCGGCCCAGGATCTCGCTCGTGGCGTGATCCTTCGGGTCGCCCACGATCGCGGTTCGAATCCCGAGGGAGCGCGCGAGCGCCCGCTCGGGAACCGATTCCACCGTGTAGTCGGTGCCCTTGGCGTGCACCGCGGGACGAAGGAGACGAAGGAGCGCGTCGACGCGGTCCTCGTCGAACCACGTGACCCAGGTGACGCAGCGGAGCGCGGCCACGATCTCGAGCCGCTCCGCCAGCGGGACGACGGGACGGCCGGCGCCCTTCAAGCGGCGCGCCGCGGCGTCGGAGTTGAGCGCCACCACGAGCCGCTCCCCTTCCGCGCGAGCGCCTTCCAGATAGCGGACGTGCCCGACGTGGAGGAGATCGAAGATGCCGTTCGCGAGGACGAGCCCGTTGCGAAGCGCCGGCTCGGCGTCGAGCGCCGCGGCGAGATCCTCGGCGGCGAGGAGGCGCGGCGGCGCGCTCATGCGCGGAGCCGCGGCAGCGGATGCGCGCGGATCGCCGCCTCGAGTTCCGCGCGCGTCACGGTCGCCGTCCCGCGCTTCATGACGACGACCGAGGCGGCGTAGGTGGCGAGGAGCGCCGCCTCCGCCTGCGTGGCGCCGACGCCGAGCGCGAGCGCGGCGGCCGCGGAGACCGCGTCGCCCGCGCCGGTCGTATCGACGACGTCGCGCCCGCCGACCACCGGCACTCGCCGGGCCCGGACGCGGCGCTCCAGGAGAAGCATCCCGTCGCTCCCGCGCGTGATCCAGACGGCGTCGGCGCCCGCCGCCGCGCGGAGGGACTCTCCCGCGCGGCGAAGCGCGCTCGCGTCGAGCGACGGCAGATGGAACGCCTCGGCGATTTCATGTTCGTTCGGCGTGAGGAGCGTGGCGCCGCGATAGGAGCGAAGCGCCCATCGCGAATCGACGACGACGGGCACGCCGGCCCGCCGCGCCTGGCGGAGCGCCGCCGCGCGGACGCCGGGGCCGAGCACGCCGTAGCCGTAGTCGGAGAGGAGGAGCGCGTCGGCGCCGCGGAGCGCGTTTCGCAGCCGCGCGACGATCGCCCGCTCGGCGGCGGGACCCGCCGTGACGCGCCGGCCCCGGTCGAGCCGGACCAGCTGCTGGCGCGCGGCGTGGCTCGACCCGGCGAGGACGCGCGTCTTCACCGCCGTGTCGATGGCCGCGTCGCGCACGATCCAGCGCGGCTCGAGCCCGTGCGACTTCAAGACGCGCCGGAGCGTGACGCCCGCGGGATCGCCGCCGGCCCGTCCCACCAGCCGCGCGCGGCCGCCGAGGGAGCGGACGTTCGCCGCCGCGTTGGCCGCGCCGCCGGGCACGCCGCGCTCTTCTTCGAACTCGAGGATGATGACGGGCGCTTCGCGCGAGAGCCGCGAGGAGCGGCCGACCCAGTAGCGATCGAGCACGACGTCGCCCAGGACGACGACGCGCGCGCGGCCGATCCGGCGGGCGAGGTCGAGGAGCCGGTCGCGGTCGGGTTCGCCCTGCGGCGCGACGGCGCGACGGCGGCGAGTCGCCGCCCGTGCCCGTTTCGCCGTCACGAGCGAAGCCTCGAGGCCGCGGCCTCGTGAAGCCGCGCGCGAGCCCAGCGATCGGCGCCCTCCACCGCCTCGAGCGTGAGCGCCGGCTGCGGCGCGTGCGCGTCGAGCACCTCCCCCACCAGCCGCGTCACGTCCCCGAAGCGGATCTTCCGGTCGAGGAAGAGGCGGACCGCCTCCTCGTCCGCGCCGTTCAGGACGGCCGGCGCCGTGCCGCCCCGCTCGAGCGCGCGGCGCGCGAGCGCGAGCCCCGGCGCGCGGCGCGGATCGGGCGACTCGAAGTGGAGCGAGCCGACGCTCGCGAGGTCGAGGCGCGGAAGCGCCGACGTCCAGCGCTCGGGGTAGGTCAGCGCGTAGAGGAGCGGGAGCCGCATGTCGGGCACGGAGAGCTGCGCGACGAGCGAGCCGTCGCGGAATTCCACGACGGCGTGGACGATCGACTGCGGGTGAATGACCACGTCGAGCTGCGCGGGGGCGAGCCCGAAGAGCCAGCGCGCCTCGATCACCTCGAAGCCCTTGTTCACGAGCGTCGCGGAGTCGACCGTGATGCGCGGACCCATCGACCAGGTCGGATGGCGGAGCACGTCCTCGGGCGACGCGTCGTCGACGCTCGCCGGATCGTGGCGCAGGAAGGGGCCGCCCGACGCGGTCAGGAGCACGCGACGCACGTCGTCGGCCGCGCGCCCCTCGAGGCACTGGTGGAGGCCGCCGTGCTCGGAGTCGACCGGCACGATCACGCCGCCGTGGCGCGCCGCCACCGCGGTCACGAGTTCCCCGGCCACCACGATCGATTCCTTGTTCGCGAGCGCGACCCGCTTCCCCGCGCGGAGCGCCGAGAGCGTGGGGCGAAGCCCCGCCACGCCCACGAGCGCGTTCACCACGATGTCGGCGTCGGCGTCGTCGGCGAGCGCCTCGAGTCCCGGGCTGCCTTCGAGCACGTCGCCGTCGTAGACGGCCCGGGCGCGCGCGGCGGCGGCGGTGTCGTCGAGCGCGATCCGCCCGACGCCGAATTCGCGCGCCGCGCGGACGAGCGCGCTGTCGCTGGTGCGCGCCGCCATGGAGACGAACGAGAGCCGGTCGGGATGCTCGCGGGCCAACTGCAGGGCCGCGGTGCCGATCGAGCCGGTGGCGCCGAGGAGCGCGATCCGGAGCGGCTTCACGGCGTCGCCACGCGGTAGAGGAGGTAGTAGTAGGCGATCGGCGCGGCGAAGAAGAGGCTGTCGAAGCGGTCGAGCACCCCGCCGTGCCCGGGAATCAACTGCGACGTGTCCTTCGCTTCGGAGTCGCGCTTCAGGAGCGACTCGACCAGGTCTCCCAACTGCCCGAAGACCCCGACGAGGAACCCGAGGATCGCCGCGTCCCAGAGCGTGAGGAACGGGGCGAACGTCGCGCGCGCGACGAAGGAGGCGCCGATCGCGGCGATGAGTCCGGCCCAGGCCCCCTCCGCCGTCTTCTTGGGACTCACGTCGGGCATGAGCCGGCGCTTCCCGAAGAGCCGCCCGATGCCGTACGCGGCGGTGTCGCAGGTCCAGACCAAGACGAGCGGAAGGATCGCGTAGGCCGCGCCGCGCGCGTAGGGCTCGCCGAGCGCCCAGGGCAACTCGCGGAGCGCCACGATGTGCGTCCCCAGCCATCCGACGTAGAAGACGCCGAGGAGCGTGGCCGCGCTGTTCGCGATCGCGTGGCGCCCGGCGCCCCGGCGGAGTTCCGCCAGGAGGACGCCGATGACGAGGATCGTGAGGAGCGCGCCGAGGTGCCACTCCTGGATGCGCCCCGTTCGGAGCCGCTGGAACGTCGCCACCGGCGCGAGGAGCACGGCGGCCATGCCGGCCTTCCAGTGCGGGAGGAGCCCCTTCGACTCGAGCAGGAGGTTGAACTCCCTTAGCGCGAGCGCGAGGAGAACGAGGGTGAACGCGAGATAGGCCACCCCGCCGACCCAGGCGAGGAGCAATAGGAGCGGCACCGCCACCACCGAGGTGGCGATCCGCAGCGGGAGCGACGTGGCGCCGGACGTCGGGACGCTCCGCTCAGCTCGCGCGGCCGAATCGGCGGCTTCGATGCTGGAAGTCATGGACGGCCTGATAGAGGTGCTTCGACCGGAAGTCGGGCCAGAGCGTGTCGGTCACCCAGAACTCCGCGTACGCGAGCTGCCAGAGGAGGAAGTTCGAGACGCGGAGTTCCCCGCTCGTCCGGATGAGGAGATCGGGATCGGGGAGGCCGTCGGTGTCGAGTTCGCGCCGGAAGAGATCCTCGTCGATGCGCGCGAGCGGCAGCCGCTTCTTCCGGTCGGCCTGGACGATGCGCCGCACGGCGTCGACGATCTCGGCGCGCCCGCCGTAGGAGAGCGCCAGGACGAGCGTCATCCCGGTGCAGTCGGCGAGATACCGCTTCGTCTCGTCGAGGACCTCGCGGCTCTGCTCGGGAAGGAGATCGACGCGGCCGATCGTGCGGAGCGAGACGTTGCTCTTCTTCAGCTCGTCTCGCTCGTCGGTGAGGACTTGTTCCAGGAGTCGCATGAGGCCCCGAACTTCGCGAGGGCCGCGATCCCAGTTCTCGAGCGAGAAGGTGTAGAGGGTCAGGACCTTCACGCCGAGGGCGACGCATCCCTCCACCGCTTCCCGCACGGCGCGCCGCCCCGCGCGATGCCCCATCAGGCGGGGCAATCCGCGTCGCTGCGCCCAGCGGCCGTTCCCGTCCATGATGATCGCGATGTGCGCGGGGACGGGACGGCGCAGCACCTGCTCGAGCGTCGGCTGCGTGGCGGTGGGGGTCATGTTCGTGGGGTCTCGGGTCAGACCTCCATGATCTCGACCTGCTTCTTCTGGAACAGCTCGTCGAGGTGTCCGATGTACCGGTCGTGCAGCTTCTGCACCTCGTTGCGCGTCTTCTTCGCGTCGTCCTCGGAGACCTTGTGGTCTTTCTCCAGCTTCTTCAGGTCGTCGTTCACCTCGTGGCGGATGGTCCGGATGCGGACGCGGCCGTCCTCGATGAGCCGCCCCAGGACCTTCACGAGATCCTTGCGGCGCTCCTCGGTCAGCGCCGGGAGCGACAGGCGGACCACCGTTCCGTCGTCCACCGGCGTGAGGCCGAGATCCGACTTCTGGATCGCCTTCACGATCTCGGTGAGCGTGGAGCGTTCCCACGGCTGGATGACGAGCATGCGCGGCTCCGGGACGCTCACGCTCGCGACCTGCTGGAGCGGCGTCGGCGTGCCGTAGTAGTCGACCTTGATGCCGTCGAGGAGCGACGTCGTCGCCCGGTTCGTGCGCACGGTCGCGACCTCGTGCCGGATCGTCTCGACCGCCTTCTTCATCCGCTCTTCGCAGTCTTTCAGCGTTTTCGGGTCCATCCTAGACCTCCACGGCGACGCGCGTCCCCACCGTCTCGCCCCGCAGCGC
>DASTSZ010000171.1:0-14260 GCA_035760425.1 Candidatus Eiseniibacteriota bacterium
TCGGCACCGAGGAACAGAAGAAGAAGTGGCTGCCGCTCCTCGCGCAGAGTTATCTCGGCGCCTTCGCGCTCACCGAGCCGGGCTCCGGCTCCGACGCGGCGGCCCTCATCACGCGCGCGGATCTGGACGGCGACGCCTACGTGCTGAACGGGACGAAGACCTTCATCACGAACGGCGCCTACGCCGACCTCTTTCTCGTGATGGCGCGGACGAGCGTCGACCAGAAGCATCGCGGCATCACGGCGTTTCTGATCGAGCGCGACACCCCGGGCATGCGGATCGGGAAGTCGATCCACAAGATGGGGCTCCTCGCGTCCGATACGACCGAGTTGGTCTTCGAGAACTGCCGCGTGCCGGCCGGGAACCGGTTGGGCGACGAGGGGCACGGCTTCAAGGTCGCCATGCAGGCGCTCGACGGCGGCCGCATCGGCGTCGCCGCGCAGGCGCTCGGCATCGCGCAGGCCTCCATGGACGCCGCGGCGCGCTACGCGCGGGAGCGGAGCCAGTTCGGGAAGACCATTTCCGAATTCCAAGCGATCCAGTGGATGATCGCCGACATGGCCACCGAGATCGAGGCCGCGCGCCTTCTCACGCACCGCGCCGCGTGGCTCAAGGACCAGGGACTCCCGTGCGGGCCGCAGGCCTCCATGGCGAAGCTCCTCGCGTCGCGCATGGCGCGCGTCGCAGCGGACTACGCGGTCCAGATCCACGGCGGATACGGCTACACGAAGGAATTCGCCGTCGAGCGCTACTATCGCGACGCGAAGGTGACCGAACTCTACGAAGGCACGTCGGAGATCCAGCGCATCGTGATCGCCGGCTCGATCCTCCACCCCAAAGACCGAAAGAGTGCCAAGTGACCGCGATTCCACGCTCCAAAGTCGCCGTGCTGAAGACGACGCCCGAAACGGTGGTGGCCGACTTCGCCCGGCTGATGGATCTGGCCGATCTCCGCCAGGAGTTCGATTCGAAGTTGACCACGCTCTTGAAGATCAACATCTCCTGGCACGTCTACTACCCGGCCTGCTCCACCACGCCGTGGCAGCTGGACGGCGTCATCCGGGGGCTCCTGGCCGCCGGATTCGACGCGAAACGCATTCTCGCGGCGCAAAATTCCACGGTCGTGGTCGATCCGCACGTCGGCGTCCGGAACAACAAGCTGGAGCCGGTGTTGGACTCGTTCGGGATCCGCTCGGTTTGGCTCAACGACAAGGAGAGCGAGGCCGATTGGATTCGGTACGAGCCGAAGGGGAAGATGCTCGTCTTGAACGAGGTGTTCCCCGACGGTCTCATGATCCCGAAGACGCTCATCGGCGCGAACATCGTCCACCTGCCGACCGTGAAGACCCACGTCTTCACGGAGATGACGGGCGCGATGAAGAACGCGTTCGGCGGACTCCTCCACCTGAAGCGGCACTGGACGCACAGCGTGATCCACGAAACGCTGGTCGACCTCCTGACGATTCAGAAGGAGATCCACCCGGGCATCTTCGCGGTCATGGACGGAACGGTCTCGGGCGACGGGCCGGGCCCGCGCGCCATGCGGCTCCGGGTCACGAATCTCATTCTCGCGTCGCGCGATCAGGTGGCCATCGACGCCACCGCGGCGAAGCTGATGGGCTTCGATCCGCTCACGATCAAGTTCCTGCGCCTGGCGAACGACGCCGGACTCGGGAACGCCGATCCGAGGAACATCGAACTGGTGGGGGACGACGTCTCGAACGTGAATCTCCACTACGCGCGCAACGAGAACACGCTGGCCTCGAAGGGCCAGAAGCTGATCTACCACGGACCGCTGAAGCCGCTGGAGAAGTTCCTTCTCCAGAGTCCGCTCGTTCCGTGGTCGTACGCGGCCTCGAAGGCCTACCACGACGGCTATTGGTACCCGTTCGTCGGGAAGCCCCGGAAGGCCGAGATCATGAAGACCGGTTGGGGTACCCTGTTCCGCGACGGTTACCCGCCGAAGGGCGCCGAGTAGGCCGGGGCGTCGGGCGGCGAGGAGGGCGTAGGGGCATGGAAACGAAAATGGGGATGAGGGCGACGATCGCCCTGTTGCTGATGCTGTCGATGCCGGCGATCGCCCGCGCGCAGTCGGGCGGCGGCGAGCCGATGATGCTACCGGAAGGGACCCCCGTGCCGCGCCAGGAGGGGCTGCCCGCCGATTCCTACGTGGCCGAGGTCGTCGACTCCACCTTCTTCGTCGGGCCCGCGGAATTCTTCGCGCTCGACTTGCCGACGGTCGGGAACGGCGTCCAGGGGACGCACCTCACCGGCACCGTGACCGCCTCGGGTGGCAAGCGCGACATCATCGTGCGGCTCTTCTCGGGAACCGAGTACGACCGCTGGCTGAAGAAGCGGGGCGGGAAGGAGGCGAAGCCCTTCTGGATCTCGCCCAAGGCGCGCGTCATCGCGCTCGATCACGATCTGCCGGCGGGCGAAGGGGTCGTGATGCTCCTCGACAACGGCTACTCGATCCGGACGCCGAAGCGCGTCCACTGTCAGATCCAGATCCAGTACCGCCGCCTCGACGGGGCCGCGGTCCCGCGCGCGGCGCGAACCACGCCCGCGAACGGTGCGGGCGCCGGCGCCGGGAGCGCGGGGGACGACGTCGTCCCGACGCCGCGCAGCAACGACGAAGAGGATCAGCCGCCGCCGCCACCGCCACCGCCGTCGGACGGCGGGAGCTGACCGCGCCGGTTCGGTAGAGGCGCCAGCCGTTCGGCGTTCGAAGGCGGTTACTTCGCGGAGTCGCCCGACTCCGACGGAGTGGCCGCCTTCGGCGTCTCGCCCGGCCCCGCGCGTTCGGACTCCGCGGCGGCCTTCTCGGCTTCTTCCTTCTCCTTCTTCTCCCGCTTCCCCCGCTCCTTCTCCGCCTTCGTCGCCTCGCCCACCACCGGCGTCTTCATTAGGAGAAGCTGGCCCGCGCCGCCTCGGCCGACGAACGCGGAGGAGTAGTCGTTCGGCGCCTGGACCGACACGAGCCACGTGCCCGCGCCGAAGACATCGCTCGCGTCGACGATGCCGGTCGTGCGCCAGACGCCGCCGGTCCCGGCGGGGATGAGCCGACCCTGTGGATCGCGCTCGGCGCATTCGGCGAGCGGATCGAGCTGCCGCGTGTTGAAGTCGTAGCGGAGAATCCGCGAAGGATGGATGCCGCGGCGCCCCGGGTTCTCTTGGATCATGAGGCCCCGTTCGTCGGTCTCGAGGTCGCAGGGGCGATAGAGATCGTCCGCCTCGTCGCCGTCGAGAACGACGCGGAGTTCGCGCACGAGCGTCGCGTCGAACGAGTCGAGTTCGAGGCGGTAGATCCGGCCGTCACCCGAGACGGGGCGGCCGCTCACCGGATCGTTGAAGTCCTCGTCGCCCTGATCGGCGAAGTAGAACGCGCTCGCGTTTCGCCGATCGGGCGCGGCGTCGCCGAGGCGCGCGAAACGGAGCGCGCGCGCCGCCTTCACGCCGAGTTCCACGGCGGCCGGGTCGTACGGATCGCCCTCGACCGAGAACCCGCGCACGGGGACGAATCGCCCGGTGAGGGGGCGGTTCTTCCGCGCCATCGAGGCGAGCTGCGTGTCCTCGACGTCGCGCGGGGCGTCGGCGTGGAAGACGAGGAGTTCGCCGCGACCGCCCAGGAAGTCGGTGTCGCTGTCGGCCCGGTACATGTAGATCTCGGACTGGCCGGGATACCCCGACTCGGTGAGGATCGCCGTCACGCGTCCGTTCGTGATGGGAAGGAAGAGCATCGCCTCGTGGCGGAAGCGTCCGAGCCAGGGGAGCGCGGCCACGATTCCGCTGCGCACGCTCACCGCCGCCGCGACGCCGTGATTCGGGCCCTGCAGCGAGTTCTCGCCGAACAGGAATTGCGGGACCAGGAATCCCTCGTGTGTCGTCGCCAGCGTGCCGCCGCTCAGGCCCTCGAAGCTCTCGACGCCGTCGACGATCCAGTCGGCCGCGAGCACGCGCCGCGACTCCTGGTCGAGTAGGAGACGCGAGACGCGGCCGCTCCCGACGCCGTCCTGCCAGGTGGTGCCGTGCGGGACGTAGATCTCGGCCAGGCCCCGGCCGACCGATTGGACGCCGATGCCGGCCGGCTTGGGGAAGAAGAGGAAACCGTCGTCGTCGATCTTCGGCGGAACGAGGGAGTCGCCGACGCTGACGAGGGGGGTGAACCGGACCCCGTCGAAGAGGGGGCGGAGGAAGGAGCCTTGCTCCGTGCGGAATCCCGGGCCCGGCCAGGGGCGCAGTTCCGGGCGGACGGCGCCGATCGAGGCGACGGCGAGGCCCAGCCAGAGCGCGGCCGTGGCCGCCGCCCGCACGAATCTCCCCGTCGACACTGCTCGGCTCATCGAGCCCTCCCCTGCGTTAATCCCCGCGGTCGGGGGCCGGTTCCACGAAGGCGCCGTTTTCCCGCCGGACGATCTCGTACGGCGGCTCTTCGCCCGTGTCGTTGTAGAAGATAAGAGTCACATCGGCGTCGGCGAGAACGACGCCGTGATGCTTCTTGGCGTAGGGAGCGACCCGCTCCCGGATCGCCTGGGCGAAGGCTTCGATCTCCCGTTTCGCCTCTTCCACCTCCTCGGCGCTCCCCAGGATCTCGGTGACGATGGTGCGGCTCTTTCGATCGTAGGTGACGATCGTCGCCGACTCGAGCCCCGCCGTGATGCGGAAGATCGAGGCCATGCGGCGCGCGATGTCGTCGCCCACCGTGTAGGCGTAGGGCGCCCCGAGCGCCCGGTTGCCGGCCTCGGCCGGGCCGGCCGGGAGGAGGGAGAGGGCCGTGACGACGAGCGTCGCGGCGGCCGCGGCGCCGACTCGGTAGCCGTTCATGCGTGCCTCCGTTCGCAGAATTCGATCAGCACCCCGCCCATCGAGCGGGGATGGACGAACGCGATCCTCGTACCGTGGCTCCCTTCGCGGGGCGTTCGATCGATCAGTTCGAGGCCCGCCGCCGTCGCGCGCGCGAGCGCCGCCTCGATGTCCTTCACGTAGAAGGACAGGTGGTGGACGCCCTCGCCCCGCTTCTCCAAGAACTTCGAAATGGCCGTGTCGGGCCGAACCGGCTCCAGGAGCTCGACCGTCGCGCCGCCCGCCTCGAGAAACGCGATCCGAAGGCCCATCGATTCGAGCGTGATCGTGTCGACGTGGCGGAAGCCGAGGCTCCCGGTCCAACGGGGGATCGACTCCTCGAGGGAGCGGACAGCGACGCCGACGTGGGCGAGGCCGTCGATGATCGGGGCGTCGGTCATGGGAGCGTCTCTCCGCGCAGGCCGAGGAGGGCGAAGACCGCCGCGCCGAGCGCGATCCGGTACCACCCGAAGGGCACGAGCCCGCGCCGCGTGAGGTAGCGAAGGAAGGAGGTGATCGCGATCGCCGCCACGACGGCGGCGACGGCGAGGCCGACCAGGAGCGGCGCCGGCCCGCCGAGGCCCGGGCCGAGGAGCGCCTCGTGGTTCTTCACGAAGTCGTAGAGCGTCGCCATGCCGAGCGTCGGGAGCGCGAGGAGGAACGAGAACTCCGCCGCCGCGACCGGGGTGGCGCCGAGGAGGAGCGCGGCCAGCATCGTCGCGAGCGCGCGCGAGGTCCCGGGCCAGAGCGACAGGCACTGGGCGAGGCCGATCAGGAGCGCCATGCGCAGCGGGAAGTCGTCGACCGACTCGTACCGCGCCGCCGTGCCGCGCCGCCGCCGCCACGCCTCGATGAGCAGGATCGCCACGCCGCCCACGAGCAGCGCCGCCGCCACCGGACGCGCGCCGAAGAGATGCGCCTTGATCCACGAATGGGTGAGGAATCCGACCGCCGCGGCGGGAAGGAAGGCGACGACCAACTTCAGCAGCAGCGCGCGGCCCCGCGGGTGCGGCCGCACCAGGCCCTGGAGGAGCTCCCCGACGCGCGCGCGGTAGAGCCAGACGACCGCGAGGAGCGCGCCCGCCTGGATCACGATCTCGAAGGCGTCGACCGCCTCGCCGGAGAGCCCCATCGCGCGCGCGGCGAGGATGAGGTGGCCGGTGCTCGAGACGGGGAGGAACTCGGTGAGGCCCTCCACGGCGCCGAGGATCGCCGCTTGGATCCAGTTCATCGCGAGGGCCTCCGTGGCCGAACGGGGATGGAGTCGGTCGCCGGCGCGCTCAGGCGCCCGGCTGATACGTGTGATAGACGCGCCGGAGCGCGTCGCTGATCTCGCCCAGGGTCGCGCCCGCCTTCACCGCGTCGACGACGGCCGGCGCCAGATTGCCGTCGCGGCGCGCCGTCTCCTCCACGCGTTCGGCGGCGAGGCGCGCGCCCCGCTCGTCTCGCGCCGCGCGGAAGGCGCGAACGCGATCGGCCTGCCGGCGCTCGAGCGCGGGATCGAGCGTGAAGGTCGGCGCGGCGGAGGCGCCGGCGTCGCCGAAGCGGTTCACGCCGACGATGATCTTCTCGCCCCGCTCCACCGCCAGTTGGAATTCGTACGCGCTCCGCTCGATCGCGTCCTGCGGGTAGCCCGCCTCGATCGCGCGGACCGCGCCGCCGAGCCCGTCGATGACGAGAATCTCCCGAAGCGCCTCCGCTTCGATGCGATCGGTCAGCGCCTCGACGGCCCACGCGCCGCCGACCGGATCGACCGTGTTCACGGCGCCCGATTCGTACGCGAGTACTTGTTGTGTCCGGAGCGCCGTCGTCGCCGCTTTTTCGCTCGGCAGGGAAATCGCTTCGTCGAAGGAGTTCGTGTGGAGCGACTGGCAACCACCCAGGACGGCCGCGAGCGCCTGCACGGCCACGCGCGCGATGTTGTTGTGGGGCTGCTGCGCCGTGAGGGTGGAGCCGCCCGTCTGCGCGTGGAAGCGGAGCATGCGCGACTTGGGGTCGCTCGGGTGGAAACGCTCCTCCATGAGCCGCGCCCAGAGCCGGCGCGCCGCGCGAAACTTCGCGATCTCCTCGAGAAAATCGTTGTGCGCATTGAAGAAGAAGGAGAGCCGCGGCGCGAAGGCGTCGACGGCGAGACCGCGGTCGACGGCGGCCTTCACGTATTCGAGCCCGTTCGCCAGCGTGAAGGCGACCTCTTGCGCGGCGGTGGAGCCCGCCTCGCGAATGTGATAGCCGCTGATGGAGATCGTGTTCCACTGCGGCACGTCGGAGGCGCAGAACTCGAAGAGGTCGGTGGCGATCTTGAGCGACGCGGCCGGCGGATAGATGTAGGTGCCGCGCGCGATGTACTCCTTCAGGACGTCGTTCTGCACGGTGCCCGAGAGTTTCTCCCGCGGGATGCCGCGCCGGTCGGCCACGGCCACGACGAACGAGAGGAGGATCATGGCGGTGGCGTTGATGGTCATGGAGAGGCTCACGCGCTCGAGCGGGATCTCCGCGAGGAGCCGTTCCATGTCGTCGAGCGTGGAGATGGCGACGCCCACGCGCCCGACCTCGCCCTCGGCGCGCGGACCGTCGGAGTCGTACCCCATCTGCGTCGGGAGGTCGAAGGCGACGGAGAGCCCGGTCTGCCCCTGGCTCAGGAGATAGCGGTAGCGCTGATTCGACTCCTCGGCGGTGCCGAAGCCGGCGTACTGGCGCATGGTCCAGAGCCGCGAGCGGTACATCGTGGGATGGATGCCGCGGGTGAAAGGAGGTTGCCCGGGGTTTCCCAACGGCCCCTCGCCGCGCGGCACGAGGTCGGCGCGCGCCACGGTCAGGCCTCGTCCGGCGTGACGGTCAAAAGCAGCGCGCCCGACTCGACGGGCGTGCCCGTTTTGACCGCGACGACGGTCACCTTGCCCGCGAGGGGCGCGGGGAGCGCGTTCTGCATCTTCATCGCCTCGATCACCACCAGGGGCCGCCCCGCCTCCACGCGCTCGCCGACCGCGGTCAGGATCTCCACGACCAGCCCGGGCATGGGGGCGTGGATCTCGCCTCGCGCCGCGTCCTCGTGGCGGCGGCGCGCGATCTTCGGCGCGCGCGCGTCGCGCACGCGGTAGGCGTAGCGGCGGCCGTGGTACTCCACGACGATCGCTTCGCCCTCTCGCCGCACCGACGCCTCCACCGGCCGTCCGTCGACCAACGCGCGCGTCACCTCGCCGATCGCGCCCAGCGCGACGTGCTCGCGGCCGTCGATCGTCACGGCGTAGCCGTCGCCTTCGGGGCGGAGATCGACCTCGTGCTCGGCCGAATCCGCGGCGCCGGCGGCCCCGATCCGCTCCAGGACGAGTTTCACTTCCACCCCCGGTCGGGCACCGTGCGAAGCGGAGACGCGGCGTCGCGCCAGCGGCTCGCATTCGGGCCCGCCGACCCCGCGCCGTTCGCGCCCGCGCCGCCCGCCGCGCCGCCGCCGGCCGTGGGGGCGCTTCGCTCCAGCGCGACGAACGCCGCGGCCAGGATCGCCGCCTCTCGCTCCTCGCGCGCCGCGTCGGGCGGGAGCGCCTCGCGGAAGTGCTTGCTCAGGTAGGCCGTGTCGTAGGCGCCGGAGACGAACTCCTTCTGCTCGAGGATCCAGCGATGGAAGGGAAGCGTGGTGCGCGTGCCTTCGATCACCGTTTCCGCGATGGCGCGGCGCGCGCGCGCGATCGCCTCCTCGCGCGTTCGGCCCCAGACGATGATCTTCCCGATCATCGGATCGTAGTGAACGGGCACCTCGCCCCCCGCGCGCACGCCGAAGTCGCAGCGGACGTAGGGGCCGTCGGGAAGGACGAGGCGGCGGATCGTCCCGGCCTGCGGGAGCCAGCCCGCGTCGGGGTCCTCGGCGTAGATGCGGAACTCCATGGCGGCGCCCATCGGCTTCACCTCCGCCTGCGTGACGTCGAGGGGCTCGCCGCGGGCCACGCGAATCTGCTCCCGCACGAGGTCCATGCCGAGCACCATCTCGGTGACGGGGTGCTCGACTTGAAGCCGCGCGTTCATCTCCAAGAAGTAGAAGCGGCCCTGGCGATCCATGAGGAATTCGGCGGTGCCCGCGTTCGTGTACTTCCCGGCGCGCGCCACCTTCACCGCGAGATCCCAGAGTTCGCGGCGCTTCGCCGGATCGAGGGCGGGGGAGGGCGTCTCTTCGATGACTTTCTGGTGGCGGCGCTGCACGCTGCAGTCGCGTTCGCCGAGCGCGACGATGTTGCCGCGTTCGTCGGCCAGGAGCTGCACTTCGATGTGCCGCGGCTGCTCCACCCAGCGCTCGAGGTAGAGGCGATCGTCGCCGAACGCGCCGCGCGCCTCGCCCTGCGCGAGCCGGACCGCCGACTCGAATTCGCCCGGCTCGTTCACGCGCCGCATTCCCTTGCCGCCGCCGCCGGCCGCGGCCTTCAGCACGACCGGATAGCCGATCTCGTCGGCCGCCTTCTTCAGCGCCGCGATCTCCGAGACGGGCCCCGGCGTTCCGGGAAGGACGGGCACGCCCGCCGCGATCGCCAGCGCCCGCGCGCTCACCTTGTCGCCGACCGCGCGGCTCGCCTCGGGCGTGGGGCCGATCCAGATGAGCCCGGCGTCGAGCACCTGCTGCGCGAACGCCGCCGACTCGGCCAGGAATCCGTAGCCGGGGTGGATGGCGTCGGCGCGCGACTCGCGCGCCACCTCGAGGATCTTCGCGGCGTTCAGATAGGACTGCGGCGCGGCCGCGGGGCCGAGGAGATAGGCTTCGTCGGCGGCGAAGACGTGGGGCGCGGTCCGGTCGGGCTCGGAATAGACGGCGACGGCGCCGATTCCCATCTCGCGGAGGGTGCGGCAGACGCGGATCGCGATCTCTCCGCGATTCGCGACCAGGACCTTTCGGATCGTCTTCGTCTTCGGCACCGGAGCCCCCGGTCTCAGAGCGGAATGTTGCCGTGCTTCTTGGGGGGAAGCGACTGGCGCTTCTTCGACAGCATGCGGAGCGCGCGGATGAGGCGGGGGCGCGTTTCCTGCGGTTCGATGACGTCGTCGAGATAGCCGAGCGCCGCGGCCACGTACGGGTTCGCGAACTTGTCGTTGTACTCCTCGATCAACTTCGCGCGCGCGGCGGCGGAGTTCTCGGCGGCCTCGATTTCCTTCCGATAGAGAATGTTCACGGCGCCCTCGGCGCCCATGACGGCGAGTTCCGCGCCGGGCCAGGCCACGTTGTAGTCGCCCCGAATATGCTTCGACGACATGACGTCGTACGCGCCGCCGTACGCCTTCCGCACGACCACCGTCAGCTTCGGCACGGTCGCCTCGCAGTAGGCGTAGAGCAGTTTCGCGCCGTGGCGGATGATGCCGCCCCACTCCTGCTCGGTGCCCGGGAGGAATCCCGGGACGTCCTCGAACGTCACGAGCGGAATGTTGAAGGCGTCGCAGACGCGGACGAAGCGCGCGGCCTTCGTCGACGACTTGATGTCGAGCACGCCGGCGAGCATGGCGGGCTGATTGCCCACGATCCCGACGGGGCGCCCGTCGAGGTGCGCGAAGCCGACCACGATGTTCGGCGCGAAGTGCTCGTGCACCTCGAAGAAATCGCCGTCGTCCACGACCGCGCGGACGATCTCCTTCATGTCGTAGGGCTTGTTCGGCTCGGCCGGAACGATTTCGTTCAGTCGCGCGTCCATCCGGTCGGCCGGATCGTTCGTCGGGCGGAGGGGCGGGTCGTCGACGTTGTTCGACGGGAGATAGGAGAGGAGCCGTCGGATGGCGGCGAGGCAGGCCTCGTCGTCCTCCACGGCGAAGTGCGCCACGCCCGACTTCGAGTTGTGCGTCATGGCGCCGCCCAGTTCCTCGAACGTGACGTCCTCGTTCGTGACGGTCTTGATCACGTTCGGGCCGGTGACGAACATCTGGCTCGTCTGCTTCACCATGAGCACGAAGTCGGTGATGGCGGGGGAGTAGACGGCGCCGCCGGCGCAGGGACCCATGATGGCGGAAATCTGGGGGATGACCCCGGAGGCGATCGTGTTGCGCAGGAAGATCTCGGCGTAGCCGCCGAGCGACTGGACGCCTTCCTGGATGCGGGCGCCGCCCGAGTCGTTCAGTCCGATGACCGGCGCGCCGTTTTCGAGCGCGAGGTCCATCACGTTGCAGATCTTCCGCGCGTTCTCCTCGGAGAGGGTGCCGCCGAAGACCGTGAAATCCTGGGCGAAGACGAAGACCTTCCGTCCGTCCACGGTGCCGTAGCCCGAGACGACGCCGTCGCCCGGGATGCGGCGCTCGGCCATGCCGAAGTCGAACGTGCGGTGCTCCACGAAGACGCCGGTCTCCTGGAACGAGCCGGGGTCGAGGAAGAGTTCCACGCGCTCGCGGGCGGTGAGCCGGCCGTCGGCGTGCAGCTTCGCGATCCGCTCCTCGCCGCCTCCCTGGAGGACGGCTTCGCGGCGCCGGCGGAGCTCTTCGATGGCGGGGCGTCGGGACAGGGTCGGGGCTCCACGATTCGGGCCATGGCCGCCGCGGCGGCCGTCGAGGGCCTCGGAAATGCGTACGCGAGTCCCTGGAAACCGTTGAATCCTAGCGGGAAAGCCCCGGCGGCGCAATCGGATGCTCCCGGCGCGGGGAAGGGTTAGAATGGCGCCACCGAACGCGATTCAAGTCCCCCCGGAGGAACCGATGCCCCCAGCCAAAGACGACGACCGCCCGTCCGAACGCCGCCTCTCCCACCTCAACTGGATGGAGTTCGCCGAGTGGGTTCCCGATCCGGTCTCGACCGTCCTCATCCCCGTCGGCACCCTGGAGGCGCACGGCATCACGAGCCTCGGCACCGATAACGAAATCGCCACGCGCCTGGCCGAGGCGCTGGCCGACCGTTTGAACGCCTTCGTGGCGCCGACCATCCCGTACGGCGTGACGGCGGGGCTCGGCGCGCTCGCCGGCGGGACGCACGTGAAGGCGGACGCCTTCGGCGCGTACGTCGCCGCGGTCGCCACCACGCTCACCCACCAGGGGTTTCGAAACGTCGTTGTCGTGAACGGCCACGGCGGGAACAACGAGGCGCTCCGCGACGCGCTCCGCCGCGTGCACGAGGAGACGGGCGCCTACGTCGCGTCGTTCCAATGGTGGACCGAGTGTTATCCGATCGCCGAGGAAGTTTTCGGCGTCCCCGGCGGCCACGCCGGCGTGGACGAGACCGCGGCGATGATCGCCGTCGCGCCCGACCAGGTCTTCGGCGACCGATGGGATCCCTCGCTCGCGTTCGAGATGCGGCCCTCGCTGGTCGCCTATCCCGCGCCGGGATCGCTCCTCTACTACGGCGGGAAGCGGAGCGATCCGGTGCTCGACGTGAAGAAGGCGCGCGCCTTCTGGGCCCGCGTCGTCGAGCACTCGGGCGACGTCTTGGAGGACCTCGTGGTGCGTTGGGAGCGTGAAGGATTCCCGGCGCCCCGGCCCCGTCGCGCCTCCGCGCGCGGCCACGTCGGCCATGCCGGCGCCCCACCGGGCGGCGGCGGGAACGGCCACGACAAGGGCGGCGGGGGCTCGAAGAAGAAGGGGGCCTAGGGAGCCCGCATTGGGGCTACGGGAGCGCTCATGTCCGACATCCGGCTCGACGACGACGCCTACTGCTTCTGCTGCGGGCGCGAGAATCCGATCGGGCTCAAGCTCGTGTTCGAGGAGACGTCGGACGGGCGGATGCGGACCCTTTGGACGCCGCGGAAGGAGCACCAGGGCTTCAAGGACATCGTGCACGGCGGCCTCGTCGCCACGGTGCTCGACGAAGTGATGGTGCGGCTCCTCTACCTACGCGACATCCACGCCGTCACCGCCTCGATGGAGACGAAGCTCCTGAAGCCCGTCCGCTGGGGCCGGGGCTATCGCTTCGAGGGGTGGATCGTCGAGGATCGACGGCGCGCGATCATCACCGAGGCCGAGGCGTTCGATTCGGAGACGGGCGAGCGCGCGGCGTGGGGCCGCGCGACCTGCATTCGCGTGGCGCGGTAGCGGGCGTGGCAGGACCGATCACCATCCGAGACCTCCGACCCGACGACTCCATTCCCGAGATCACGTCGCTCCTCCACGCCGCCTACGCCGGGCTCGCCGCCCTCGGCTTCCGCTACGTCGCCACCTATCAAGACGACGACGTCACGCGCCGCCGCCTCGAACGCGGATTCCCCCTCGTCGCGGAGGAAGGGGGACGCCTCATCGCCACCGTCACGCTCTACCCGTCCCGCCCCGACGCCCTCCCGGCGTGGTACCGGCGTCCCGAGGTCTGCTACTTCGGGCAATTCGGGGTGCTTCCCGCGTATCAGAAGCAGGGGCTTGGTGCTCGACTCATGGACGAAGTCGAGAAGCGGGCCGCCGCCCGGGGCGCCGCCGAGATCGCGCTCGACACCGCGGAGGGAGCGGCGCACCTCATCGCGTGGTACGAACGGCGCGGTTACCGCTTCATCGAGTACGTGCAGTGGCCGACGACGAACTACCGGAGCGTGGTGATGTCGAAGGGGCTCGGACCTTTGGAGTCGTCCGCGTCCTAGGTCCGTTACTCCCCCAGCGGCAGCGACGGAATTCCTGTCAGGTACCTAGGGACCGTTGTTCCCCTAGCATGCGACCCGTAATCTCATGTTGAGTCGCCACAATCCCCTCGCCGGACCTGCCGCTCGTCACGCGAATGGGGTGCGCATCACTGGGAGGGCAACCATGAGGACCCCGCAAGGTCGCTTTGGCGCGTACGCCGTTCTGCTCGCTCTTCTCCTCGCCGCTAGAGGAGCTTCCGCCGCCGGCACAGCCCGTGATATTCCGGTATCTCTCGCTTCCGTAACCGCTTCCCGGGCAGCATCCTTCAGCGGCGCGGTGATCCAAGTCGCGCCTCCGAGCCTCAACTTCGGAACGATCACGATCGGGCAGACCTCGACTCGCAGCCTCACGATCAGCAATAGCGGGAATGAGAATCTCGCGCTCGCGAGTGTCATCATCTCCGATGTTCACTTCACCACCTCCTTTACCACCCCGATCATCATTCCGACGGGTGGTGCGGCGACCCTTACGGTCACCTACGCTCCGACCACGGCCACGCCCACTTCCGCCAGCCTGACCCTCCTGAGCAACGCCACGAATGGAACTGTGACCGTTCCCGTGAGCGGAATCGGTGCAGACCCCGGCCCGCCCAACCCCGGCGAGGGCCGACTCCTTGCCGCTCCGACCGGCGAATCCGCCGGAGACCAGTATGGAATCTCGGTCGGATCGGCCGGAGATCTCAACGGCGACGGACTGGGCGATGTCATCGTCGGCGCTTGGTCGAACGACGCCGCCGGCGGCGACGCCGGGCGCGCGTACATCTACTTCGGGTCGGCCGTCCCGAGCGAAGTTCCTTCGCTCATCCTGACGGGCGCCGCCGCGGGCGACAATTTCGGGACCTCGGTCGGCACCGCCGGCGATTTCAACG
>DASTSZ010000172.1:0-4301 GCA_035760425.1 Candidatus Eiseniibacteriota bacterium
ACTAGCGGGAGGACGACGGCCGGCGCGCCGCCGGGCGGATCAGCGCTTGGCGGCGCGCTCGGCGCGGAGCGGCGAGAGAACTTCCTTCTCGAACCGCGCCGCGTCGAAGGCCTTGTCGAGGTACGGCAGGAGAACTTCCTCGGTGGCGGTGAAGTGGGCCGCCACGAGGCCGAGGATCGCGTACGAGATGTGCATCAGCTTCCCCGGGGGCGCGCCTTTCGAAATCGCCTGTTCGAGCGCCTCCAGCCGCCGGACGATGATCTGATGCTCGAATCGGGCGAGTTCGGTGAGCTTCGATCCCTCCCCCGCCGCCCAATCGGCCGCCGGGTAGAGCGAGTACTCCTCGGCGCGCGTGTGGGGCACGACCTGCCGCTTCACGAAATCGACGACGTCCCGCGCGGTGCTCATCTGTTCGAGCGTCGTCTGTTCGTGGAGCTTCTCGAGCCGCTCGCCGAGCGCGAGGACCGCCTTGAGGATCTTGCCCTGCTCCTCGCGGAGGGGCGCGGTGGACGACGGCTTTCCGGCGGCATCAGGGGTCATCGAGCGGCAGTTTTGCGCGGCCCCGCGCCGGTGTCAACCCTCTTCCCCGGACGCCGCCCGCGGATTCGGCCCTCCGCGCGCGGCGGGGCCGCCGGCGCCGGCGCCGCGACCGACTCGGCGGTTGCGCTTCCCTCCCCCCTGCCCTAGTGTCGAATCGACGCGGCTTCCGCACCTTCGATCCCATTCCGAGGAGCGTTTCGCCATGAAGATCGCCATCGGCGCCGATCATGCGGGCTTCGAGCTGAAGGAACGGCTCAAGGGCTACCTGACCGCCCGCGGCCACGAGGTGCTCGACATGGGCACCGGCTCGGCCGAGTCGACCGACTATCCCGCCTACGCTTTCCGCGTCGCCGAGGCGGTTCGCGACGGCGCCGCGGCGCAGGGCGTACTGGTCTGCGATTCGGGAAACGGCATCGCCATCGCCGCGAACAAGGTGGAGGGCATCCGCGCCGCGATCGCCGTGAACGCCGACCAAGCCTCGCTCGCCCGGCGGCACAACGACGCGAACGTGCTCGTCCTGGGCGCGAAGTACCTCCCACGCGAAACCGAGGAGCCGACGCTCGACGCCTGGTTCGCCGCCGCCTTCGAGGGCGGGCGGCACGCGCGGCGCGTCGGACAGATCACCGACTACGAACGAACGCGCGTGCGTAGCGGCGCGTAGCGCGCAGGCGCGAGGGAACGCCGCCCCGCCGACCGAGAAGGAGCCACGCCCCATGTCCGGCATCACCCCGACGCAAACCGAATTTCCCGGATCGCTCGCCGCCGCCTACCGCGACGCGCTCGAGCGGCTCGTCTCGCTGCAGGCCGCCGCGCGGCTCTTCGATCGCGATCCTTCGCTCTGGAAGTCCGAACCCGCGCATGCCGCCGTCATCGCCAATCGGCTCGGGTGGCTCGATTCTCCCGCGTGGCTCCTCGCTCGCCGGGACGAACTCCGCACCTTCGCCGCCGGGGTTCGCGCCGACGGATTCACGCGCATCCTCCTCCTCGGCATGGGCGGCTCGAGCCTCGCGCCGGAAGTTCTGCAGCGCACGCTTCGCGCGGGGCCCGGCGCGCCGACGCTCGGCGTGCTCGACTCGACCGATCCGGCCGCGCTTCGAAGCGCCGAGCGGGCCGCGAAGCTCGACCGCACCTTCTTCCTCGTGTCGAGCAAATCGGGCGCCACGATCGAGACCCGCTCCCAGTACCGCCACTTCCGCGCCGCGCTCGAGGCCGCGGGCGTGACCGACGCGGGGCGGCGCTTCGCGGCGGTGACCGACAAGGGATCGGCGCTCGATACGCTCGCGCAGAAGGAGGGGTTCCGCGCGGTCTTCCGGAATCCGGGCGACATCGGCGGGCGCTACTCGGCGCTTTCCTATTTCGGAATGCTCCCGGCCGCGCTCCTGGGACTCGATCTCGACGCGCTCGCGGCGCGCGCGGCGCGGGCGCGCGCCGACGCCATGGAGCGCGACCCGGACGCGAACCCCGCGCTTCGGCTCGGGGCGTTCCTCGCGGGCGCCGCCAAGGCGGGCCGCGACAAACTGACCCTCCTCGCGCCCCCGGCGCTTCGACCGCTCGGCTACTGGATCGAACAGCTGGTCGCGGAGTCGACGGGCAAGGAAGGGCGCGGCATCGTGCCGATCGAAGGCGAGCCGCTCGGCCCGGCGCACCACTACGGCGACGACCGGGTCTTCGTCGTCCTGGCGCTCGAGGGCCAGCCCGACGCCGACCTCGACCGCCTCGAGGCGGAACTCTCGCGCGTCGGCGCGCCCTGCGCGCGGATCACGCTCCCCGACACGGAGGCGGTCGCCGGCGAGTTCTTCCGTTGGGAGGCGGCCACGGCCTTCGCGAGCGCGGTGCTCGGCATCGACCCCTTCGACGAGCCGAACGTGCAGGAGAGCAAGGACGCGACGCAGCGCTGGCTCGCCGCGCTCGCGAGCGACGGCCGATTCCCGGAAGAGGCGCCCCGCGCCGAGGACGGCGGCGTGTCGATGGGCGCGACCGCCGAGATCTGGGAGCGGATGACGGCGGGCCTGCCCGCCCACTCGAGCCTCGAGTTCGCGCTTCAGCGGTTCCTATCGCTCGCGCGGCAGGACGACTATGTCGCGGTACTCGCCTATCTCGAGCGGACCGCCGAGAGCGAGGCGGCGTTCGCCAATCTCCGCCGCGCGGTCCGGAACGCCACGCACCTCCCCGTGCTGCAGGGGTACGGTCCACGCTATCTCCACTCGATCGGCCAGCTCTACAAAGGCGGGCCCGCGACGGGTCTCTTCCTCGTCCTCACCGCCGATCCGGCCGAGGGGGACGACGCCCCGATCCCGGGGAGCGACTACTCCTTCGGGCAGCTCCTCCGCGCCCAGGCGCTCGGCGATCTGGAATCGCTCGCGGCGCATGGGAAGCCCGCGTTGCGGCTCCACCTCGGGCGCGGCGTGACGGAGGGATTGGCGGCGGTGAACCAGGCGATCGAACGGGCGGTGGCGGCGAAGGTCTGAACGAGGCGCGGGCTCAGCGCCGGACGGCGCCGAGGAACGCGTACGCGAGTTCCCACTCGCTCCCGCGAAGCGCGCTCCGCCCCGCGAACGTCCGGCGGTACGTCAGCGAGAGTTCGCTCCCGCCGCGCCACCCCAACGCCGCGGTCGGCGCGATGCGGCGCGCGTCCTGCGCGCCCGCCTCCGGCGTCAACGCATCCCCCATCCCGCTTCGCACGCGCCGCGCGTCGACACGATCGTACCGGAGCCGCAGCCGCAGCGGCCCCCAGGGCGCCACACCCGCTTCCGCGTCGGCGAACCACTCGTCGGAGGCTCGTCCCGCCCGCGCGCGATAGCCGGCGCCCACCTGCGCGTAGCCGTTCGCGACCGGCACGGCGCTTCCCACCGACGCGCCGAGCGAGAAGGAGGCCGACTCGCTTCCGATGCGCGGCGAGTCGGACGTTCGCCGGTCGACCGCGCGGAGCGGAATCGACACGCTCGGCTCGACGGCGGCCGCCCAGCGCCCGCGCGCGAGGGGGAGCCGCGCGCCGAGATGAAGGTCGGGAATGCCGTACGAGAGGCCCTGCGTGTCCCCCGCCACGTCGCGATCGCGCGCCTCGAGATCGGCCACCTTGAGGAGCGCGCTCGCGATGAGCGTCACGTCCCGGCCCACGCCGTGTTCGGCGTAGAGGCTGGCGCCCGATTCGAGGTAGCGGCCCGATTCGACGACGGCCGGGTCGAAGAGAGGGCGAGGATCGCCGGCGTCGTCGAACTCCTCCACGCCGCGGCTTCGGAAGAAGGACGCCTTCACGTACGTCTCGCCGGGCGCGCGGAGCCATGCGCCGGCATGGGCGGAGCAGGCGAACGGAGGGAGCGGAGAGACGAGTGTCGGGAGCGCGAGGAGGGCGAGAAGTCCGGCGAGGGCGAGGCCCGGCGAAGAGGCTAGGGCGCCTCGCCGAGTCGGGCGCGGATCGGTGCGTACGGCTGCTGTTCGCAAGGAAGCCCCGCGTCGAGTCCCATGGCCGAATATTCCCCGCGAACGCCGCTCAGCCGCTTGTCGAGCGGTGTCTCTCGGTCGTCGGGCGCCTCCCAGTAACGCCCGAGAGTGCGCGTCGCGGGCGGCAGGAACGCCTCCATCGATCGTGCGTACCCCTCGGAGGTGAATCCGACTCGGGAAAGGTAGAGAAGCGTCAGTTTGTCGGCGTTCGATTCCCATTCCCGCGGATACCCTTTCAGCCCCCGGAGCGCGACGCGGGCCTTCTCCACTCCTTCGCGGCGATCCGAGGCGCCGAGGATCTCCCGAATGCCTTCCGGCCC
>DASTSZ010000173.1:0-12798 GCA_035760425.1 Candidatus Eiseniibacteriota bacterium
GCGAACAGGGTGTCGTCCTTGCCCCGGCCGACGTTCAGGCCGGGCTGGACCGCCGTGCCCCGCTGGCGGATGAGGATGTTGCCGGCGCGCACCTTCTCGCCGCCGAACTTCTTCACGCCCAGCCGCTGCGACTGCGAATCGCGGCCGTTGCGCGAACTCGATACGCCTTTTTTATGAGCCATGGATCTTCGCTCCTTCCCGCGCCGTTACGCGCGGATGTCCAGGATCCGCACCCGAGTGAGCGAATCCCGATATCCGATCTTCCGGCGGAACTTGTTCCGCCGCTTATAGAGGCCGACGCTGATCTTCTCGCCCTTCTCGTCGCCCACGACCTGCGCGCGGACCGACGCGCCTTCCACGGTCGGCTGACCGAGGCGGAGGCCCTTCGAATCCGAAACCAGCAGGACGCGGTCGAACGTGATCTCCTCGCCCGCCGCCGCCTTCAGCTTCGGCAGCACGTGCTCCTCCGAGGGCGACACGCGGATCTGCAACCCGCCCGCTTGAATGATGGCGTACTTCTGATCGCTCATGTGACTCCTTCCCTTTCTCGTACGGCGCCCGGCCGGGGCCGACTCTACTGGGCAAACTGCTTCGTGATTTCCTCGAACGTCCGGCCCCTGAAAAGACGGATCTCGTCGCGCCGGAGCGACGGATCGTCGCGAATCTCCACTCGCAACTTGTACAACCGCTCGAGCCGTTCCAAACGGCCCGCTTCCTGCTCGACCAGATAGACCGCCACGTCGGGATGGACGCGGAGAATCAGCGCCTTCTCCTTCGACTTCTGCCCCACGCGGTGCAGCATCCGCTCGATCTTCAGCGCCGCGGACGAGAGCGAGAGAACCCGCCCCGCGCCTTCGCACTCCGGACACGGCTCCGTGAAGTAGTTCGAGAGGCTCGGCCGCTGCCGCTGCCGCGTCATCTCGATCAGGCCGAGCTCGCTCACCGCGAACGACTTGGTGCGCGACCGGTCCCGCTTCAGGTGCTGCCGCAGCGTGTCCGACACCGCCCGGCGGTTCGCCTCCTCCTCCATGTCGATGAAGTCGAGGACGATGATGCCGCCCAAATCCCGCAACCGGAGCTGGCGCGCGATCTCCGCGGCCGCCTCCAAGTTCGTCTTGAGAATCGTCTCTTCCTGATTCTTCTTCCCGACGAAACGGCCCGTGTTCACGTCGATCGCCACGAGCGCCTCGGTCTGATCGATCGTGATGTAGCCGCCCTTCTTCAGCCAGACCTTCCGCTCCATCGTCTTCTCGATCTCGGCCTCGATGCCGAAATGATCGAAGATCGGCGCCTGGCCCCGATAGAGCTTCACGCGCTGCTTCAGATCGGGCGCGTAGGTGGCCAGGTACTTGACGATGTTCTTGTGCTCTTCCTTCGAGTCGATGACCAGCTGATCGACGTCTTCCTTGAAGATGTCGCGAATCAGCCCGGTCGTGAACTCCATCTCCTGGTGCAGGACCGCGGGCGCCTTCGACTTCTGCGCCACCTTCTCGATCTTGTCCCAGAGCGACTCCAAGTGCCGGACGTCGGCCTCGAACTCCTTCGCGCTCTGCTCCGCCCCGACCGTCCGGATGATGATCCCGGCGTTCTTCGGGCGGATCTGCCGCGCGATCTCCTTCAGCCGCTGCCGCTCGCCGCGCTCCTCAATCTTTCGCGAGATGCCGACGTGCTCGTGGCCCGGCATGTAGACCAGGAAGCGTCCGGGGAGCGACACCTGCGTCGTGACGCGCGGCCCCTTGGTCCCGATCGGTTCTTTCGTGATCTGGACCAGGATCTCCTGGCCCTTCTTCAGCGCTTCCTCGATGCGCGGCGCCGGCTCTTCCCGGCGTCCGCCTCGGCCGCCCCGGCCCCCGCGGTCGCCGCGCCCGCCGCCCTTCGGCGGCTCCTCGGCCTCCTCTTCCTCGAAGAGGTCCTCGACGTCCGTGGGCGGACTCAGGTCCGACGCGTGCAGGAAGGCGCTCTTCTCGAGTCCCAGATCGACGAACGCCGCCTGCATGCCCGGCAGCACCGCGTTCACTCGTCCCTTGTAGATGTCCCCGACGCGGCGAACGGCTTCGGGCCGCTCCACCAGGATCTCGGCGACGTCCTTGTCTTCGAGAATCGCAATCCGCGTTTCGCGCGGAGTGGCGTTAATGATGATCTCTCGGCGCATCCACCTCCAGGGCAGCATCCGTCGTGGCCGCACCGTCGCGGTCCACGGGTACCGCCCGCCAGAACGACGATTCCTCCAGCGCCTCGAGAGGCGAGAGGAGCGTCGTCCCCCGCTCCACGCAGAGGGCCTCGCGGCTGATCTGCAGGAGTCGGGAATCGAAATCAAAGGATGGCAGCAGGCTGCGGAGGAGATAGTCCGGGCGTAGGTAGCCCGGCGCCTGGAGGCGCGTCGCGACTCGCACGCCGGGGGTCGACCCCTCGTCGTCGAGTTCCAGCGAAATCACCGCGGGGCGGGCGTTCACGATCTTCGCCACACCCTGGCTCGGCTTCGTCACGAGCCACTCCGCGGCCGCGCAGAACGCGTTCGCGTTCCGCTCCAGCTCCTGCCGCACGCGGTGTACGTCTTCGCCGCGCGCCAGCCGGTCCATCAGCGATCCGGTGAGCCGCACGCGGTAGTCCGCGCGCGTGATCACCGACATGAGCGAGTCCACGTTCCGCGAGAACGGGCGCCCTTCCAGGATGGTGTACCCCTCCGGAAGAACGTCGTTCAGCGCTTCGATGGTGGTCCAAGGCACCGCCTGCGCCAGCTCCAGGTCGAAGTATTCGGCCTTGCTCGTCGCCCCGAGCGAGAGCGGCGGACCGTACGCGATCTTCGCGTGGCGGTTGAAACCCTGCGTATAGGCCATCGGAATCTTCGTCACGCGGATGGCGCGATCGAAGATCCGCACGAGGTCGAGATGCGACGTGAAGCGGCCCGGGCCCACCTTCTCGAACGCGACGCGATAGCGCGTCGCCTGCGCGCCCTTCTGCGCGACCGGCCAGGTCTTCCGCCGGCGGCCGAAGGTGCGGGAGATGAGCGTGCCGCTCGTCTCGGCGGCGGCGTTGCCGTTGCCGTTTCCGTTGCCGTTTCCGTTTCCGTTACCGTGGCCGTTCTCGCCGCCGGTTCCGTTTCCACGCCCGTTCGCGTGCCCGTTCGTCTCCGCCGCGACCGGCGTCTCCTCGGCCGCTTCGACCGGCGCCGCCTTCAGGCCCTCGATCGGCGCCGATTTGAGCTCGATCATGCGCGCGCGAATCTCCTCGGTCGTCACGTCGGCCGGCACGGCGAACGCGAGGCTCGCCGGATCGCTTCCCTGGCCCGGCGCCATCTGGAGCGACACGCGGCGTCCTTCCCGCGCCTTCGGCGAGAAGCAGGGCGCGCCGCAGCGGTAGCAGGCGTGATCGCGGCAGTCGGGCGTGAGCGCGGCCGCGTAGGCCTTCCCCCGCTCGGCCAGGAGGAACTTCTTCACGACCGGCGTGCGGATGTGATCCCACGGCAGCTGCTCGTCCAGGTCGCGCGGCCGGAGATAGACGTTCGGGTCGATGCCGACCTGCTCGAACGCGCGCATCCAGAGATCGAAGTCGAAGCATTCCGACCAGCCGTCGAACCGGGCGCCGAGGCGCCATGCCGCTTCGAGCGCGTCGCCCGTGCGGACGTCGCCGCGCGCGAACACGCCTTCGAGGAGCGTCGTCTTCGGATCGCGCCACTTGAGGCGGACGTTGTTCATCCCGCGGAAGCCGGCCTTCAGGCGATCGATCTTCCGCCAGAGGGTCGCCATGTCGTCCTGGACTTCCCACTGGAACGGCGTGTGCGGCTTCGGCACGTGCGGCGAGATGCCGACGTTGAAGTGCATCCGCTTGTTGCCGCCCTTCGCCCACGCCTGCGACTTGCGCAGGACGTCGGCGATGCCGTCGATGTCGGCCTCGGTCTCGGTCGGCAGCCCGATCATGAAGTAGTACTTGATGCCGCCCCACCCCTGGTCGCGCGCCAGCTTCACCGAGTACTCGAGTTCGGCTTCGTCGATGCCCTTGTTGATGACGTCCCGCATCCGCTGCGTGCCCGCCTCGGGCGCGAAGGTGATGCTCCCCTTCCGCCCCTGGCCGATCTTCTCGGCGACCGACGGCGCCAGCGTGCCGACGCGCGTCGAAGGGAGCGAGATGGAGACGCCGAATTCGTTCGTGAAGCGGTCGAGCTCGTGGAGGACGACCGGCAGCTGCTTGTAGTCGGTGGTCGAGAGCGAGAGGAGCGAGACCTCGTCCCATCCCGCGTGCACGATGCCGCACTGCACTTCGTTCGCCACCTGATCGGCGCGCTTCTCGCGAAGCGGGCGGTTCATGTAGCCCGCCAGGCAAAAGCGGCAGCCGCGCGTGCAGCCGCGCATCACCTCGACGCCGAGCCGATCGTGCGTCACCTCGGTCGGCGAGATGAGGGGCTTCTCCGGGTAGTACGCCGGATCGAGCGCGGGGACCCAGCGGAAGCGAGGGCGGGAGACCGGGGTCCCCTCCTTCGCCTCCCGGGCTACGAAGCCGTAGGGATTCATCACCTCGTCGAAGAGCGACGGAACGTAGACGCCTTCGAGCGCGGCCATCCGGCGAAGCATCTCCGCACGCGGCATGCCGCCCGCCCGGCGCTCCGCCACCAGGTCGCAGACTTCCTTCATGATCTCCTCGCCGTCGCCGATCACCACGGCGTCGACGAAGGGCGAGAAGGGCTCCGGATTCACGGTGCAGAGGCCGCCCGCGATGATGATCGGATCGTCCTCGCGACGCTCCTTCGCGCGGAGCGGAATGCCCGCGAGGTCGATCATCGTCAGCATGTTCGTGTAGGCGAGTTCGTACTGGAGCGAGAAACCCATGACGTCGAACTGCTTCGCGGGCGTGCGCGACTCGAGCGAGTAGAGGGGGATCCCCTCGGCCCGCATCAGCTTCTCCATGTCGCCCCACGGCGTGAAACAGAGTTCGGCCACGCCGTCGGGCCGGCCGTTGATGATGTGATAGAGGATCTTCAATCCGAGGTACGACATCCCGATCTCGTAGAGGTCGGGGAAGCAGAGGAGCACACGGACTTTCGCCTGCGCCGGGTCCTTCCGCGCCGCGTGGAGAAAGCTCCCCACGTAACGGCTCGGCTTCGTCACCAGCGGCAGGTACGCTTCGTCCAATAGACGCAGCTTGTCCATGCCCCTCCCTCGGTCCAGTTCGAACGTGGCAAGTGGTTCGGAAATAAATCGTTAGTAGCGGTCATGGGACAGGCTGCTCCCATTCCGCCAAGCCTGAGACTCTATCACACGCCCCCGGGAGCCGCAACCTTCGCATGGGACGTGGATTGCGCCCCCTCGGGGTGGCCTCCGTGCGAGGCGGCGAGGGCGAGAATCCAGGCTGGGCGCGCCTCTTCGAGCGCTTGCGCGGCGGCGAGGAGGGTGGCGCCGGTGGTGACGACGTCGTCGACGATCCAGAGGGGCCGGCCCCGCGCCAGCGCGTCGGCGCCGGTCACCAGGCGGAATGCGCCGTCCAGATTCGTGCGGCGGGCCTCCGCGTCGAGCCGCGCTTGGGGTCTCGTTTCGACCCGGCGTTCGAGGAGGGGCGCGACCGGAACGCCCCACCAGCGGCCGAGCGCCGCCGCGAGCAGGTGCGCTTGGTCGTACCCGCGCGAGGCCCGACGCGCCGGATGGAGCGGGATCGGAACCAGGAGCGCTTCCCGCCCGAACGCGCCGTCGACGAGGGGCGGCGTCGGGACGAGCGACGCGATCCACCCCGCGAGGTGCGCGTTGCCTTCGTATTTGAACGCGCGAACGATCGCATCGAGCGGCGGCTCGTAGGCGGGGCCGGCGAGGACGAGGCGATCGGAGCCGTGACGCGGGCAGGCGCCGCCACGGCGCGCGACGCCCGCCTCGGGATCCGCGCCCTCGACGCCGTGAAGGCACGGGAGGCAGAGCGCCGAACCGAGCCGCCCGATGGCGGCGTCGCAGGCGTCGCAGACCGGTCGACGCCGTTCGGCGGGACCGCGGCACCCGGCGCAGCGGCGATCGGTGACGGCATCGAGGAGGTCCGCGGCCGCGTCTCCGGCCGCGCGCGCCGCGCCATTCACGATTCGCGCCCACCGCTCCCCCATCCGCCCTCCCGTTTCGCGCTATCCCGGCGCCGCCTCCTTCAGCGCGCGACGCATCGCTTCGAGCGGCGCCTCGCGCCCCGTCCAGTAGGTGAACGAGAGCGCCCCTTGATGCAGCAACATGCCGAGGCCGTCGTGAAACGGCCGCCCGGCGCCGGCGGCCGCGGCGCGAATCGCCGCGGCGCGCGCGCCGTAGTTCAAGTCGACCACCGGCGCGCCCTCGGCAAGCCGCGCCCACCACGCCCTCTCTCCGTCCGCGAGTTCGGCGACCGAGAGCGCGCGGACGAGGAGATCGAATGCCTCCTCCTCCTCCGGCGCGGCGTCGAGCGACGCGGCGCTCCAACCGGTCCCGCCGTTTCGCCGCTCGCCGAGCGCCGTCACCGACGCGGCGCGCGAGGCGTCGCGCGACGCCACCGTCACGGCCGACGCGCCGAGCGCCGCGAGGTAGGGCGCCACCGCCCGCGCCGCGCCGCCCGAGCCGAGCAGGAGCACCCGCGCCCCGGCCACGGGAAGCGCGACCTCGCGCGCCCACGCCGCGAATCCGAGCCCGTCGGTGGCGTGACCTTCCCACCCGCCGCCGACGCGCTTCAGCGTATTCACCGACCGGAGGAGCGACGCTTCCGGCGTCGCGCCCGACAGGAGCGGCCAGACCGCTTCCTTGAGCGGCGCCGTGAGGTTCAGCCCGGCGAAGCCCTCGGCGCCGAGCGACGCAAGCGCGTCGGCGAGTTCCGCCGCGCCGACCTCGCGCGTCTCGTAGACGGCGTCGAGCCCCGCCGCGGCGAACGCGGCGTTCTGAATCGCGGGCGAGAGGGAGTGGGCGACCGGTCTGCCGAGAACCGCGAAGCGCACGGCGCTACGCCGTGGGCGCGGCGCCGGGAGACGCGGGGTCGGCGCCGCCGGGGGCCGCGGGGTGCGTCGAGACGGGGACGGAATCGGGCGCCGCCGGGCGCCGCGAGAGAATCGCGAGCATGACGAGCGAGATCAGGATCAACCCCGCGCTCAGGACCTGGTTCATGTTGAACGAGAGACTCCCGATCGAGCCGATGGCGCTCGTCGCGTCGTAGTACCGCGTGAAGTCGAGCAGGAACCGGGCCCCCGAGTCGACCGCGATGTAAGTCCAGAAGAGCCAGCCCTCGAAGCGGGGTTTCCGGTCGACGACGAGGAGCCAGACGAAGATGGCGAGCCCCGCGAGCGACAGATAGAGCTGCGACGGGTGGAGCGGCGCGCCCGGGAACGTGTAAAAGGGCACGCTGTCGTGCGGGAAGTGAACGCCCCACGGGAGCGTGGTCGGAAGTCCGAAGCAGCAGCCGTTCATGAAGCAGCCGAGCCGTCCGATGCCGATGCCGAGCGCCATGCTCGGCGCCACCGCGTCCCCCACGCGCCAGACGCGGATTCCCCGCCGGCGGACGTAGAGGATTCCGCCCGCGATCGCGGCGACGTAGCCGCCGTAGAGGATCAGTCCCCCTTCCCAGAGCCGGAAGATGGCGAGCGGATCGGCCGCGTAATCGCCCCAGTGCGTGATGACGAATAGGGCGCGCGCGCCGACGATCGCGAGGACGAGGATCCACAGGGCGAGCGTCTGCATCGGCTCCTCGGGAATGCCGCGCGCCCGGGCGCGGGCCACGAAGATCTGGATTCCGAGGAGAAAGGCGATGGCGAGGAGGAGCCCGTAGCTATGGAGCTCCAGTCCGTGGAACTTCAGAAGGGTTGGATGCACGTCGGTTCCGGGTCAGTACTCCCGCCATCGCATGGCGACGTTTTGGATCAGGCCGATCTGGAGGAAGCTCGTGAGGAGCGACGTTCCTCCGTAACTCAGGAGCGGCAGCGGCAGGCCCGTGACGGGGGCCAGGCCCACCGTCATGCAGATGTTCACCAAAATATGGTACAGGAAGATCGCGGTCATGCCAATCGCGAGGAGGCTCCCGAAGCGGTTTCGCGCGTGATGCGCCACCTTCACGCCGCGCAGGATCAGTGTCAGGTAGAGAAGCGCGACCACCGCGGCGCCGAGGAAGCCGGTCTCCTCCCCCACGACCGAGAAGATGAAGTCGGTGTGCTGCTCCGGAAGGAACGCGAGCCCTTTCTGCGTGCCGTTGAGGAATCCCTTCCCCCACATTTGCCCCGAGCCGATGGCGATCTTCGACTGGATGATCTGGTAACCCGCGCCGTAGGGGTCGCCGTTCGGATCGAGGAACGTCGTCACGCGTTGGCGCTGATAGGGCTCGAGATGATTCCAGACCTGCGGCGTGACGATGCCGACGAGCAGGTTGATCGCCACCACGATCAGGATCGGCATGAGCCGAAGCCGCGATCGGTAGAGCACCAGCGCGAGGATCGCCGCGAAGAGGATCCAGACCGGCAGGAAGAACGAGAGCGCCACGTTGATGAGCGGCGTCAGGAGGAGGAAGAGGTAGAGCGGCGGGAGCCCCGCCCAAAAGAGCATCGTGAAGAGAATCATGAGGAAGGCGACCGACGTGCCGAGGTCGGGCTGCTTCAGGACGAGCGCGAACGGAATCGCCGCGAGGATGCAGGGCTTGAAGAGCGAGCGGATCTGCGTGAGGTCGGTCTTCCGGTCGGAGAGGATCGTGGCGAGGACGAGAACCGTCACGACCTTTGCGAGCTCCGAGGGTTGGAACTTGAGTGCGCCCCAGCCGAGCCAGCGCTGGGCGCCGAGGCCGACGTGTCCGATGAAGAGCGTGAGGACGAGAAGCACGACGCCGATGCCGAAGAGCAGATAGGAGAGCTTTCCTTCGTAGACCCGGTAGGGCAACGCCGCCGTGACCGCCGCGCCCGCGAGCGCGATGCCGAGCCAGATGAACTGCTTCAGGTAGAGCCCCTGCTTCGCCTCCATGACCGCGTTGGCGGTCGCGCTGAAGACGAACGCGATGCCGATGAGCGCGAGAAGAACCGCCGCGATCATGAGGGGGCGATCGACTTCGGCCGCGAGTCGCATGTTCGCCATGTCAGCCCCTCCTCGGCGGCAAGCCCGCCTTCGCCGCGACCTGCTCCGCCGCGACGCGCGCGCTCTCGGCGGCCGCCGGGTGGAAGAAGGCGTTCAGGACCTTCTGCGCCACGGGCGCCGCCTCCGATCCGCCGTGCCCCGCGTTCTCCAGGAGCACCGCGATGGCGATCTCCGGCGCGTCGGCCGGCGCGTAGCAGATGAAGAGCGCGTGATCCTCGCCGTGCGGATTCTGGGCCGTGCCCGTCTTCCCCGCGATGCGCACGCCTTCCACCTTCGCCAGACCGCCCGTTCCGTGTTCGTCGTAGATCACCGCTTCCATCGCCTCCTGGACCCGTCGGAGGTCGTTCGGATTGAGATCGAGCCGGCGCGAGATCGAATCGGCGCGCGCCGCGTCGATCGCGACCTTGGTGCCGTCCTTCGTGGCGTCGTGCACGAGGCGGGGGCGCCACATCATGCCGCCGTTCGCGATCATCGCCGTGATCTGGGCCAATTTCACCGGCGTCACCGACGACTCCCCCTGTCCGATGGCGAGGTTCAGGATCAATCCGCGGCTCCAGCGTCCGACGCCGAAGCGCTTGTCGTACCAGGCCGCGTCCGGGAAGAGCCCGCGCCGTTCTTGCGGAAGGTCGATGCCCGACTTCTGCGAAAGCCCGAGCGTCTTCATGAACGACGAGAGGCGGTCGAGGCCGAGCCGGATCCCCAGTTGGTAGAAGTAGACGTCGCACGACTGCGCGATGGCCCCGCGCATGGCGACGGTCCCGTGCCCGCGCGGATTCCAGCAGCGGAACGGCCGGCTTCCGAACTGGAAGACGCCGTCGCACGTCTCGCGGAACGTGGTCCCGGGTTCGATGGCGTGCGCCGCGAGCGCGCAGAGGACGACGAACGGCTTCAGGGTCGAGCCCGGCGGGTAAGCCGCCTGGATGGCGCGGTTGAAGAGCGGGTAGTTGTTCCCTTCGCTCAGTTCCTTCCACCGCTTGAACGAGATCCCCGTCGCCATTTCGTTCGGATCGTAGTTCGGCCGGCTGGCGAGCGCGAGCACGTCGCCGTTTCGCGGATCGATGGCCACGACCGCGCCGCGCGCGCCCGGCTCGAAGGCCAGTTCCGCCGCGCGCTGGAGATCGAGATCGATCGTGAGCGTGAGATCGGTACCCCGCTTCGGCAGAATGGGCCGCTTGTCCCCCAGGAGTTCGGCCTTCCGGCCGAGGGCGTTCACCTCGACGAAGCGCTTGCCGTCGACGCCGCGGAGAATCGACTCCCACTGCCGTTCGATCCCCATGCGGCCGATCAGATCCCCGCGCAGATACTCCGAGTACTTGGGGTCGTCGAGCTCCTTGTCGGAGATTTCCCCCACGTAGCCGAGGAGATGCGAACCCATCGGCCCGAGCGGATAGCGACGGAGCGGCTCCGACTCCACGTCGACGCCTGGAAGCACCGCCTCATGCTCGGAGACCACCGCGACCGACTTCATGTCGACGTTTCGCTTGAGGCGGATCGGCACGAACGAACGGCGCCGCTCCCGCTTCACCTTCTCGCGGATCTCCGCCGCATCCTCGCCGAGAATGGCGCCGAGGCGGACGATCGTGGAGTCGAGGAGCGCCGGGTGGTCCTGATAGACCGGATCGAAGGGATCGAGCGTGACGGTGAAGGAAGGAATGTTGTCGGCGAGGAGGCGCCCTTTCCGGTCGCGGATCTCCCCGCGCGGCGCCGTCAGCACTTCGACGCGAATCCGGTTCTCCTCCGACAGCTCGCGGTACTTCGTCCCCTGGAGCACCTGCATCGTGAAGAGGCGAAGGATCAGGGCGGCGAAGATGAGGCTCACCGCCCACGCGAGGATCCGTTCGCGCCGCGCGGAGCCGCGGACGGGGATCGGATCGAAGCGCATCGTCTAGGTCTCGTCCGTCAGCAGCCGCCGGCGCGTGAAGCGTTCGGCGACGCCGAGGAGGAGGAGCGTGGCGACCGTCGTGTAGAGCGCGGTCGGGAGGGCCTTGAGGAACATCAGCTTCACGAACTCCCCGCCGTCGCCGCCCGTGGCGACCGCGTAGTAGATCAGGTCGTGGACCAGGAGCGCGGCGAAGAAGAAGGCGAATCGCACCCCGACGTTCGAGCGGTGGACGCGGAAGCCGGCGCGCGCGACGAGGAACCCGACGACCGACTTGGCGAAGGCGTTCAGTCCGAGCGGGCCGGCCGCGTCGAGATCCTGGACGAGGCCGACGCCGAAGCCGCCGAGCGTGCCGGGGATCGGTCCGCGCATCCATCCGAAATAAACCACGAAGGCCACGAGAAGGTCCGGGCGGATGCCGCCGATCTCGAGGCGGTAGAGAAGCGTCGCCTGGAGCGAGAGGACGACGATGAGCACGAGGCCGTCGCGGAAGTTCTTCACGGGGTCACGCTCCCCGCCTTGACGGCGGCGGCCGCCGCCGCGGCGGAGTCGGGCGCGACGCTCGAGTCCGCCGGCGCGTCGACCCCCAGAAGATCGCTCGGCGCGACCGCCCCCGCTTCCGACGGCGTATAGACGAGCACCTGTTCGAGCCCTCGGAAGTCGACCGCCGTTTCGACGACGATCTCCTTCATCAGGCCGTTCTCCTCGAGCGCGACCTTCTCGACCGTGCCGATGCGGATCCCCCCGGGGAAGATGCCGCCCTGCCCCGACGTCACGATCAGGTCGCCCGGCTTCACGTCCTCCTGTGAGGAGACGTAGAGGAGGTGGAGCGTCGGGCGGTCGCCGAAGCCCCAGCGGACGACGCCCTCGACGCGCGTCCGGGCCACGCGCGCGGCCACGGCGCAGTCGCGATGGAGGATCGTGAGGACGCGCGACTGGTGCGCGGTGGCGCGCTCCACGCGTCCGACGAGGCCCTCCGGGGTGAGAATGGCGCGGTTGGCGAAGACGCCGTCCTTCTCGCCTTTGTCGAGCGTGAGGCTGCCGCCGAGCCGGTCGAGGGTTCGTCCTGCGACGTCGGCGGCGAGGAGCACGTACGGGTGGCGCTGATCGAGTTCGAGGAGCCGGCGGAGGCGCGCGTTCTCGCCCCGCTCGGCGCGCATGGCGTCGACTTCCATCTGGAGCGTGGCGGCCCGCTGGCGGAGCCGCTCGTTCTCCCAATAGGTGCCGACGCCGCGCTCCACCCAGCCGGCCGCCATCTCCGCGGGCGCGAGGACGGTGTGCTGCAAAAACCAAACGACGCGCTCTTGGGCGCGTCGTTCGAGGAACATCATGCTCAGGCAGAGAACCGTGGTGACGACGAAGACCGTCCAGTCGGGACGGCGAAAGAGCAGGTTCCGCAACACCGGGGGTTACCCCGCGACGCTCAGTCGCGGACGACCGACATGAGCACCTTTTCGTACTGGGTCGGATCGTCGAGGATCTTGCCGGTGCCGAGAACGACGCAGGTGAGCGGGTCTTCGGCGACGGTGATGGGCAGGTTCGTCGCTTCGCGCAACAGAATGTCGATGCCGCGAAGGAGCGAGCCGCCGCCCGTCATCACGATGCCGCGATCGACGATGTCGGACGCGAGTTCGGGCGGGGTCTTCTCGAGCGACTTGTGGAGCGCCTCGACGATCTGCTGCAGGGGCTCGTTCAACGCCTCGCGGACCTCGACCGAGGAGAGCTTCATGGTCTTCGGAATGCCCGCCACCAGGTCGCGGCCCTTGATCTCCATCTCCTCCTCGACCTCGAGGCGGAACGCGGAGCCGAGCTTGATCTTGATCATCTCCGCCGTCTGCTCGCCGATCAGGAGGTTGTAGGCCTTCTTCACGTACTGCACGATCGCCT
>DASTSZ010000174.1:0-2760 GCA_035760425.1 Candidatus Eiseniibacteriota bacterium
GGCGGCGATCGGCGAGATCCTCGACTCGAAGGTAGAGGCCCGCCTCGCCGAAGTCGGCGCGCACGGAGGCGTTGAAGAGGGCGGTCGACGCGGCGCGAATCGGAGCGCCCCGGCGTCCGGCGATTTGCGCTTCGACGCCGATCCGCAGCGGGAGATCGCCGCGGAAGAGCGTGAGCGCGAGATCGGCGGAGGCGTCGAGCCCCGTCCGCGCGAGGGAGCCGCCGCGGGGCGACAGCGTGGACGCACCGGCGCGCGTCCAGCCGAGCGCCCGCGCGCCGAGCCGACCCCACGTCGCGGCGACGCCGAGCGAGGCGTGGCGGCTCCAGCCGGAACCGCGGCGCGTCGCCCGGTCCTCCACGAAGATGGAGTCGGGCGTCTCGACGCGCGTGAGATCCCAGCCGAAGTCGTCCGTCACGTAGCGCGCCGATCCCGTTCCGAAGAACTCGACGCGATTCGCGGCGCGCCACGACCCCGCGGCCGCGACGCCGCTCAGTCGGCGGGCGCGCAGACCGGGGTCGCCCGACACGGTGTATCGAAGGGGCTTCGGCAGCACGATCACATCCTCGAAAACGCGATCCCGCTCCGGAAGCCGACGATCCTCCTCCGTCGGCCGTTCGTGCGACGACTCGAGATCGGCCCGCAGCATGCCCCGCCGCGACGCCGCGGACGCGTGGATTCGCGCGTCGAGGTAGCCGCGATCGTTCTCGCGCGCGTCGTACGCCACGTCGGCGCCCCAGCCGCGCGCGCGACCCCGGCGGCCGCCGTCGCGCCGGAGCGCGAGGCCGGCGCGGGCCTCCCGCACCCCTTCGTCGAACCGGGTGTCGAGCACCCCGATCGGCGTGAGCCCCGGTCCCGCGCGGAATCGGAGATCGCGCCCGGTCGCGTGCGCGGACGCGATCCAAGTCCAACCGGCGGACGGATGCCACCGAGACTCCGCGCCGAGCGTCCACGAGGGCGCCTCCCACCGCGTGCGAACGCCGTCGATCTCGATCGTGCTGTGCCTCGAGCGGGCGGTCTCCGCGCGGAACCGCTGCTCCCACGCGCCCGCGCGCCGCTCCAGGTGAAGGGCGAGGCTCCGGTCGTCGAGCAGCGACTCGCCGGCGCGCGCGCGTCCCCCGCCGGCGCTGTCATACGCGTCCTCGATTCGCCGCTTCGCGATGTCGCCTTCGATCCAGCCACGGAGCGATCCCCGCCACCGGAGCATCGCCGCGCCCGCGTAGCGAGTGTCCGTGGCGCGCCAGAAGGCGTCGGGCCCGTCGCTCGTGCGCCGCGTGTAGGCGGCCGCGAGTCCCGGTCCGAGCGCCGGCGCGGTGAATCGCGCGCCCACGTTCTCGAGCCCCAAGTCGCCCCGTTCGAAGAAGACGGCGCTCTCGGTGGCGCGAGGCTGCGCGCCCCGGCTGCGGAGCGCCGCCTCCCACCAAAGCGTCGGGCGCGGCGCCGCCAGGAGTTCCGCGGGGCCCTCCATCACCGGCCGCGGCGAGGCGTCCCCCCACTGCGCGACGAGCAACGGGTCGTTCGTCGCGCGCCCGGGCGGCGCGACGGCGGTCGCCGCGTTCGGCAGACCGAAGCGGAGGAAGAAACCCGCGACCGGCGTTCGGTCGGTCGTCGAGGCGCGCGGGCCGGCCGGCGGCACGCCCGCGTCGAACGTCACCGGACGGTCCCAGACGTCGCTCGGCAGCGGGAGGTCGATCGCCTGCGCCGGCCAGCGCCCGAGCCACTGGCTCCGGAGCGACGTGCGTCCGTCGAGCCGGAGCCGGTCGGCGTCGATTTCGCGGCTCGATTCGGGGGCGCGCGCGGCGCCGGGGGTGGATCGCGCGGCGGAGTCCGCCGGCGCGCCGCCGACGGCCGGCGCGAGCGAGGCGGAATCGGATGGCGCGGACGCCGCGTTCGGCGACGGCGCGACGGTCGCGGTGGAGTCGGCGCGCGGCGCGTCGCCCGCCCGCGCGTTCGCGGCGCCGACGAGCACGACGATCGCGACCCACGCGCCGAATGCCGCCGCGCGCCGCGGCGAGCGATGCCTTCGCACGGCGCTACGCGACCGCATCGGCGCTCCCCGCCTGTCGCGCGAGCCAGGGCGCGGCGAGCCGGCCGAGGACGAAGAAGATGACGCCGTTCGACGCGACGTGCTGAACCGCCGGGAGCGCGCCGAGCGCGAACGTGGCCGGGATGGATCCGAAGACGAACCCTTGCGCGACGTTCGTGAGGACGTCGTAGGCGAGCGTGCCGCCGACGCCCGCGAGGAGCCAGACGATCGACGAGCCGCCGCCCGGCCCGGCGAGCGGGCCTCGAAGCGCGCCGCCGAGCGCGCCGAGCATCGCGCCGCCGCCCACCTGCGCCGCGAGGACCCAGGGGTGCGGGGGTCCGTAGGGATTCGCCACGCTGAAGATCAACCGCGCCGCCCCTCCGATCCAAGCGCCCCAGACCACGCCGGTGAGTGCGCCCGACAGGACCGTGGCCGCCGAGAAGAGTTCCACGAAGAAGAGAAAGGGGAAGAGAACCATCTTGGCGTAGCCGCAGGCGACCGTGAAGGCGATGAGGGAGGCGCTACGGACGACGGTTCGCATGGGAGGGCGAGACGAGATCGAACGGTACCAGATGAGGCGGGAGGCCGCTACGCGAAAAGCGGCGGCGCGGCTAGGGGCGGCTGCGAAGCGGACGGCGGGCGCGAAACGCCTCTTCCAGCGGGGCGAGGATCTCGTACGGCACCGCCACCGAGCCGATCGCCACGCCCGGCGTGCGCGCGCCGTGGCAGTCGGTGCC
>DASTSZ010000175.1:0-2008 GCA_035760425.1 Candidatus Eiseniibacteriota bacterium
GCGCCGCGGCGCGCTCCGTCCCCCCCGACAACGGCACGAAATTGGCGAAAGCCCGCAAGTCCTCGCGGCGCGGCCGGGCTCCCTCGAAGGGGCTCATCATCGGCCTCGCCGCGGTCCTCATCGGCGTCGTGGTCTTCGTCGCGCAGACGCGGCCGCGCATCCATGACGAGCCGCGCGGCGGCCGCCATTCGAGCCGCCCCTCCGAGAGCTTCCGCGAGACGGGCGACGCGAGCGACACGGTCTTCAGCGGTACTCGCCCCACCACCCTCGCCATCGACAACGACTGGGACCGCTTCCGCCTCCGCGCGGAATCGGAGTACCTCCGCATCGTGAAGGCCGGGGACGCCGCCGCCATCAACCGCCTCACGAGCCGCACGCTGCGCGGCTCGCTCGAGGAGATCGGCATCGCGCGCGAGCAGATCGACGAGCGCCCCGGCGCGGCGCTCGCGGCGGGCGCGGGGCATGCGCCCGTGCAGTGGCGCATCGCCGTCTCGCCTCGAACGTCGCTCTACCGAATCAACGACGCCATCAGCCAGGCCATGCGCGCCCTCGGCGGCCATGTGATCCGCGGCGCCGAGCGCCCCGCGCCCATCGCGGGCATCTCGCTCGATCTTCGCGTCGGCTACGGCGACCGCGTGACGCACGCCATCGTCGTCGAGCCGAACCCGACCATGAGCGACGCCGGCGCGCGCATCGCCTTCATCGTGACCGATCTCGAGGACGCCGATCCCGAACTCCTGGCCGCGTTCTCGAAGAGCCCCGTCCCCTTCGCCGGCGCCTTCCGCCACGACCGTCCCGCCGGAATCAAGCTCGCGAAGGCGTGGCGCGAGAAACGGCGAGAGGTCTTCGCGCTCCTTCCCATGGAGCCGCGCGGCTATCCCCAGAACGACCCGGGGAAGGACGCCATTCTCCTCGACCTATCGCGCATCGAGGTGGAGGACCGCATCCAGCGCTGCCTCTCCGCGCTCGCGCCGGTCGCGGGCGTGGTGACGCGCATGGGGAGCGCGGCCGTGAACGATCCCGACGTCATGAAGTCGGTCCTGACCGAACTCCGCCGCCGCGACCTCCCGTTCCTCGACGCGCACGGGCCAGGCCCGAGCGTGGTGGAGGAGATGGGCGAGCACTTGGGCGCGCGAACCGCGACCACGGCGGGATCGCTCGACGGAAGCACCGCCGCCTCGGTGAAAGCGAAACTGCCGGCCATCGTGGAGCGGGCGGTGCAGAGCGGGACCCTCATCATCACCATCCGCGCGAACGGCGCGGTTCTCACCGCGCTCGAGGCGGAGCGCGCGGCGCTCACGGCGCGCGGCGTGGAATTCGTTCCGGCGTCGTCGCTCATCTTGTAAGGGAGGCCGAACCGTGTCGTGCGAACTGAGCGTGAACGTCGATCACGTGGCGACCATCCGCCAGGCGCGCGGGGGCGTGGAGCCCGATCCGGCGCGCGCGGCCGAACTCGCCATCGCGGGAGGCGCCGCCGGGATCACGGTCCATCTCCGCGAGGATCGCCGGCATATTCAAGACCACGACGTGCGCCTCATCCGCGCCGTCTGCGCCGCCTTGCGCGCCGAACTGAATCTCGAGATGGCGCTGACGGAAGAGATGCTTGGGATCGCGTGCGAGGTGAAGCCGGAGCGGGTGACGCTCGTGCCGGAGAAGCGCGCGGAACTCACGACCGAGGGCGGGCTCGATCTCACCCGTTTCGCCGCCGACGTCGCGCGCGGCGGGGAACGACTCCGCGCCGCCGGCATCACGCTGAGCCTCTTCCTCGATCCGGAACCGCCGCTCGCCGCCATCGCCCGCGACGTCGGCGCGTCGATGGTGGAGATCCACACCGGCGCCTATTCCCATGCCACCGAGGGCCCCACGGCCGACCCCGCCGCGGCCGAGCGCGAACTCGCCCGCATCGAACTCGCCGCCCGCGCGTTCGAGAAGGCGGGGCTCGCCGTCCACGCCGGGCACGGCCTCACCGTCCGCAACGTCGGCGCGCTCCTTCGCCGCTATCCCTTCA
>DASTSZ010000176.1:0-8358 GCA_035760425.1 Candidatus Eiseniibacteriota bacterium
GTCATCCGCGACGCCACGGCGTCGACCTTCACGCCGAGTTCCTTCGCGATCATCTCCCACGACTTTCCTTCGCGCCGCATCGTCACGACCTGCTCGGGCGTGACGCCCGGCTTCCGGCTCCCGCGCGCGAACCCGTACGCCATCGCCACCTCGCCGTAGCCGAGTCCCCACGCCGAGTGCTGGGTGCGGAGCGTGTCGGGGCTGGTGCGGAGTTGCTTCGAGAGCCGCGCGACGACCGCCGCTTCGCCCTCGGGCGTGGCGGCTTCCTGATTCAGGCGGGCGACCATGCGCTGGATGCGGACTAGCGAGGTCTCGCGGCCGCCGGTGGTCGGCGTGCCGACCGCGGTCCCGCTCTTCGTCGCCGGCTCGGCGGCGTTGGCCGGCGTGGGCGGCAAGGCGAGTCCGATGACGATCAGCGCGGCGGCGAACGTCGCCGCGGCGAGGGACGCGCGCGCGGCGCGGCGGGGGCGTGCATCGATCATTCCCGTTCCTCCTCCATGAGGGTCAGGCGCGGGTCGGACCCGGCCGATGCTTCGTCGAAAGACGGAGTCTAACGCAGGTAGGCGATCTTGCGCGTGGCGACGCCCTCGGGCGTCTCGACGCGGAAGAAGTAGACGCCCGCGGCCGCGAAGCCGCCGCCGTCGTCCCGGCCGTCCCATCGCGCGCGCTGCTCGCCGGCTGCCGCCTCGCGATCGTCGAGCGTCCGCACCAGCGCGCCTCGCACGTCGAAGACGCGCACACGCACGCGGCCCGGCCGCTCGCTGCGGAAGGCGATCGAAACGTCGCCCCGCGCGGGGTTCCGCGAGAGGAGGCGCGCCGCGATCGTGCCCTCCGTCGTGGTCGGCGTTGCGTTCGTCGCGCCGTTCGGCATCCGCGCGCGGAGGGCGTCGGCGATCTGGATGAGCCCCGCGGCGTACTCGGCGTCGATGCCGGGGAGCCGATCGGGCGGCCGGACCGCCGTATCCCGAAGCGTCTGCTCGATGGCGCCCTGCGACCGGTACCCCTTCGACATCATGAGCGCGACCGCGCCGCTGACGTGGGGCGCCGAGCCCGAGGTGCCGAAGAAGGGGAAGCAGCCGAAGGAGTCGGGCTTGGCCAGCGATCCCTCCGAGCGGTTCGGCTTGATGGAGAGGACGAAGACCGCGTCCTGCACGTGGTCGTTGTTGAGATCGCCGAAGTCCCCGCCCGGCGCCATGAAGTCGAGGCCCCGCCCGTACGAGGAGTAGGACGAGCGGCGGCCGTCCGGGTCGGTGGCGCCGACCGCGATGACGCCGGGGTAGCCCGCCGGCAGGCTCGTCTCGATGGCGTCGAAGTTGCCCGCCGAGGCGACGAGGATGCAGCCGCGGCGCTGGGCGTAGCTCACGACCTCGCGGAGCGGGCGGAAGAACTCCCGCAGCTCGCTCTCCGTGTAGCCGAGGAGGCCGCGGAAGACGTCGAGCGGCGGGAAGCCGAGCGAGAGGTTCACGATGTCGGCGCCGTGGTCGGCCGCGTAGCGGATGCCGCCGACGATGAAGGCCATCTCCGAATCGCGCCGCCAGTCGATCACCTTGATCGGCATGATCGTCACGCCGAAGGCGATGCCCGCGCTCCCGGCGATGTTGTTCGGCGCGCCCGCCACGATCGTGGCCACCGTCGTGCCGTGGCCGTTGTCGTCGTCGGCGTAGGCGTCTTCGTTGATGAAGTCCCAGCCCGGGACGAAGGGTCCCGGAAGATCGGGCGACTGCTTGTACGTCTGGGTGCCGGGCCAGAGCTTCTCCTGCTCGTAGGGCGGCACGGCGCGGTCTTCGTACGCCACGCCGGTGTCGATGATGGCGACGACGATGTCGGGATCGCCCGTCTGGATGTCCCAGGCGTCGTACGCCTGCACTTCCCGAAGATTCCAGGCAAGGTCCATCGTCTCGGAGGTGATGAGCGAATCGTCGGGGGTGAAGAAGGCCTTCGCCTTGAGATTCGGGACGACGTACTCCACTTCCGCGCGGGTGCGGAGGCGCGCCGCGGCGCGATCGGTCGTGCCGTCGCCCTCGATCTTCACCTTCACCAGGCCGTCCGGCGTCAGTTCGCGCGTGAGCGTCGCGCCCGCTTCCCGCGCGATGCGGGCGCGGTCGGCCTTCGTGGGGCCGGCTCGGAACTGGACCAAGAGTTCGCCCGGCACGAAGAGTTCGTTCGGCGCCGCCACGAACGGCACGGCGGCGGCTCGGGCGGGGGTCGGGGCGAGCGCGAGGGCGCCGGCGCAGAGGGCGATCGCGAGGATCGCGAGTGGAATCCGGAAATGGCGGCGACGCCGCGACGGCGCGAGGGTGCAGGTCATCGATGCTCCGATCCGGTCCGTTCCGTTGAGGAAGTCGGCTCGTCGCGAGGATCGGTCCAAGGGGGGCCTGATCGGGATCGGTCGCTCGAGGCGGAAACCAATTCAGACCCTAAGTTTAGCATATCGGCGGCCCTTTTCGGCACCCCCGCCGGGGGAGACCGGGGGCTCTATGCGCGGCCGAAGATCCCCGAAATCACGTCCTCGAAGGCGTGCGCGACCATCCCCGGGACGAGGCTCCGCGCCGCGTAAGCGAAGAGGGAGACGCCGAAAGCGGCCGACGTGATCAAGAGGGCCGTCGCGGGACCCTGGTAGAGGTGTCCGACGCCGAAGACCATCGCCGTGAGCGCCGCGCCCGCGAGGTGATTTCTGGTCCACGCCGAGAACTGGCGCTGCACGTAGCCCCGGAAGACGAACTCCTCCACGAACCCGGCCGTGAGGGAGAGAAGGACCCAGAGCGAGAGTTCGAGGGGACCGTGCGGGAGGAACGATTCGATGATGCGCCTCGCTTCGTCGGGATCGCGGAGTCCGGTCGCTTCGAAACCGACCGTGACGCCGAGGAATGCCGTGACCCAGCAGACCGCGGAGAGGAGCAGGCAGCGGCCGAGGCCGCCCCATCCGCTCCATCGATAGGCGATCACGGAGGCGATGGAGACGCGGCGGAGCCGGAGCCCCCAGTAGGTCAGTCCGAAGAGGATCCACTGGAAGAGGATCACGAGGCCGTAGAGCAGAGGGCGGGGCGCGTTGCTCGCGCCGCGATCGTTCGGCGCCGCGGAGGCGTCGAGCAGGCTGAGCCCGACGAAGAGGACGAGCAGCCCGATCGTGTGCCACGCGGGCGCGACCACAGCGAGGGAGCGAGGGTCGGCCGCCGGCGGCGGCGGTGGCGAGGGCGGTGGTTCCGCCACGATCGGCGGGGAATCGAACTCCGGACCGTTCACGTGACGATGCGGGCGCCCGACTCCCGGTCGAAATAGACGGCGTGCGCGGGATCGAGCGACACGCCCGTCGTCGTCTTCGCCTGCGGCGGTGCCGCGCCGGGGGCGATTCGCGCGATCATGGCGCCCCATGTTCCGCGAAGGTGCACGAGCGTCTCGCCGCCGAGCCGCTCCACGCGCTCCACTTCCGCCTGCGTCGCGACGCCGCTCGACGCGAGGGCCACGTGTTCGGGGCGAACGCCGAGCGTGACGGCGCGAGGGGCGCCCCCGGCGGCGGGGCCGCCCGCGCCCATCGCGATGATCGCGTCCCGGCCATGAAGCGCGAGATGAAGCCCCGGCGCGTGAAACGCGGCGCCGCCCGACTCCCCGCGCCATTCCCCTTCGATCACGTTGATCGCGGGCTCGCCCACGAAGCGCGCCACGAAGAGGTCGCTCGGCTCGCGATAGATCGCCTCGGGCGTCGCGACCTGTCGCAATTTGCCGGCGCGCAGCACCGCCACGCGATCGCCGAGCGAGAGCGCCTCCTTCTGGTCGTGCGTCACGTAGACCGACGTGGTGCGCGTGTGGGCGTGGAGCCGCGCCAGCTCCTCGCGCAATTCTTGGCGGAGCTGCGCGTCGAGGGAGGAGAGCGGCTCGTCGAAGAGGAAGACCTTCGGCCGCCGGACGAGCGCGCGGCCGAGCGCCACGCGCTGGCGCTCGCCGCCGGAGAGTTCGCGCGGCTTCTTCCGAAGATAACGTGTGAGGCCCAGCATCTCCGCCGCCTCGGCCACGCGCGTCCCGATCTCCGCCTCCGGCGTGCGCCGCGCGCGGAGCCCCAGGCTCATGTTCTCCGCCACCGTCATGTGGGGATAGAGCGCGAGCCCCTGGAAGACCATCGCCACGTCGCGATCCTTCGGCTCGGCGTCGGTGACGTCGCGGCCGTCGAGGAGCACCGAGCCCGAGGTCGGCGACTCGAGCCCCGCGATCATGCGGAGGAGCGACGACTTCCCGCAGCCCGACGGCCCGAGGAGCGCGAGGAAGGCGCCGTCGGGGAGATCGAGCGAGATCCCGTCCACGGCGCGGGTGCCGTTCGGGTAGGTGAGTGTGAGGTCGCGGAGCGAGAGAGACGCCACGTCGTCTATTTCTTCCGGAGGAAGATGGCGGCGACGGCCGAAACCACGAGACCCGTGATCTCGGTGCCGATGAAGCCGGTCAGCGAATTCTGGATCGGGTCGTACATCGACTCGTTCTTCTTCATTTCGGCGGCGACTTCCGCGGGGTTCTTCCCGGCTTTCGCCAGGAGCTCGGCGCCCGCGACGCGGATCTCGTCGAAGTAGTGGGGGAAGACGACCGTCGTCAGGAGGTAGGAGCCGACGAAGACGACGGCGCCGGCCACGCCCGAGAGGACGAGGCCGTTCACCAGTTGGCGCATGTAGGGCGACTCGGCGGCCGTGCCCTTCAGCGCCATCACGATGACCGTGATCTGAAGCGGGATCACGAGGAAGAACATCATCAGCATGGCGGGATCCTTGTGCCACCCCGCGCCGATGACGACGGCGGTCCAGATTTCGACGAGAACGCCGAGAATGACGCCGGCCTTGATCATACCGCCCATGGTGACCCCTCTTGGTTGGTGTACGACGTCTAGCGCGCCAGCGTCCGCTCGATGCGCGGATCGGGCACGAGCCACATGATGGCGACGACGATGTAGAGCGCGCAGGCGATCCAGGTGATGGCGAACGAGGCCGCGATGGCCACGGCGTAGATGACGATCGAGATCTTACCTTTGAAGTCGGCGCCGAGCGCCGTTTCGAGCGCGGAGCCGGGGCCGTGATGCGCGACGAGCGCACGAGCCAGGATGTAGTAGGCGATCGCCGCGGCGATGAGGATGACGCCATACGACGCGACCGGGATCGGCGCCTTGTAGTTTTCGCCGAGCCAGTGCGTCACGACGGGGATGAGCGAGAGCCAGAACAGGAGGTGAAGGTTCGCCCAGAGGATGCGGCCGTTCACCTGCTTCACCGCCTGGAACATGTGGTGGTGATTGTTCCAGTAGATTCCGAGATAGATGAAGCTGAGGAGGTAGGCGAGCGCCACCGGGAGAATCGGTTTGAGCGCCGCGAGGTCCGCGCCGTGCGGGACCTTCAACTCCAGCACCATGATCGTGATGATGATGGCGAGGACGCCGTCGCTGAAGGCTTCGAGCCGGCCTTTGGTCATCGCGTCAGGGGCGCACCGAGTCGGCCAGGACCGTGAGGTTTCGAATCCGCCATTCGCGATTCTTCCCCTGCTCCACCGCCAGCGCGAAGCGCCCGTAGCGGGTCTTCGCGACGCCGCCCTCCGTGAAGTCCTCCTCGAACCCGCCGCACTGGAACGCGAAGCCGCCCGACACGCTCAGGTGCTGGTTGTCGATCCGAAGCGCGGTCGCGTCGAGGCCGGTGTAGAGCGAGCCGAGGCACTCCTCGATCTCGCGGACGCCCTTCTTGGTCGGCACGCCCGACATCGCGAGGGTGGCGTCCTCCACGAAGAGGAGGCCGAAGCCAACGGAATCGTGCGCGTCGGACGCGAAGGCGAAGCGGGTCCAGAGCGTGTCGATCGACCCCTTCACCTCGAGCATGCGCATCGGAGTCGGGGCCTGCGGCTGCGAGGAGCAGGCAGGAAGGAGGGCGAGTAGAAAGAGCGCGACGGCCAGAACGCGAATCATCAGATCCTCCGATCAGGAAACCACGACCGCCATGGCGAGCCCGTCCCACCCCTTCGCGCCGACGCTCTGGAGCGCGGTGGCGCTGACGCGCGGTTCGGCGGCCATCATCTCGAGAACGCGCCGCGTGCCCTGCACCGAGGCGTCGGCGGTTCCGGCGTCGAGCACCGAGCCGTCGCGGACGACATTATCGACGAGAATGAGGCTCCCGGGGCGCGTCAGCTTGAGGGCCCAGGTGAAATAGTCGGGATTGCTCTGCTTGTCGGCGTCGATGAAGACGAGGTCGAACGGCCCGAGCTTCTCCGCGGCGATTCCCGGCAGCGTGTCGAGCGCGCGGCCGATGCGGATGTCGACGCGATCGGCGAGGCCGGCCACCGCGAGGTTCTTCTTCGCCACCTCCGCGTGCTTCGGGTCGAACTCCAGCGTCACGAGGCGGCCGTCGGCGGGCAGGGCGCGCGCCATCCAGATGGCGCTATAGCCGCCGAGCGTGCCGATCTCGAGGATGTTCCGCGCCTTCATGAGCCGCACGAGCATGTGGAGGAACTTTCCCTGCGTGGCCGACACCTGGATCTCGGGAAGCCCCGCGGCGGTGCTCGCGGTGAGCGAGTTCTGGAGCGCCGCGTCGTGCGGCGCGAAGAGGTTCGACAGATAGTGATCGACGTCGGCGTGCGTGGCGGTCGTGGTCATGGTTCCTCGTCGGTGCGATGGAGTGTGTGTCGTTGACGAACGCCGCGCCCTAGCGCGCTGGCTCGAACAGTTCGATTGGATTCCCCGAGGGATCCTCGCAGAGCACCTGGCGTCCGCCCGGGCCCTTGATCGGCTCGGAGCGGAAGCGCCCGCCCTTCGCCTTCAGCGCGGCGATCGATGCGTCGATGTCGCTCACTTCGATGACGAAGCGGTTCCAGCCGCCCGGCGCGGGCTGCGAGCCGTCGGGGAGGGTCCGCGACGCGGAGGCGCCGGGGCCGCTGACCCAGACGTCGAGGTCGCCTTTCCGAATGATGGCGAAGGGCGGGCCCATCCGGTTGGCGAGCTCGAATCCGAGCAGGGTGTAGAACGCGATCGCCGCGTCGACGTCGTGGACCAAGTAACGAACGGTCGCCATGATTCCTCCGGAGCCGATGCGACGATCCCGTCGCGTCGGCTATCGTGCGCGGCGCGTGGCGGGTCGCGCGGCGGCGCGGCTCGGCCGCTTCCACCGCTCGACCGTGACGGCCCACCGTTCGTGGTCCCGCCAGCGGCCGCCGATCTTCAAGTAGCGCTCGGAGTAGCCTTCCTTCCGGAATCCGAGCCGTTTCACGAGCGCGATCGAGGCGGTGTTGCCCGGCTGGATGTTCGCCTCGAGGCGATGCAGCTTCATCTCGCGGAAGGCCGCGCTCACCACCGCCGCGAGTCCCGCCGTCATGTAGCCGCGCCCTTGGTGCGGCGCGAAGGCGTAGTAACCGAGGTAGGCGCTTCGAAACGGACCGCGCACCACTTCGCTCACGTTCACGACGCCGGTCAATTCGCCGGCGGGTGAGAGTATGAAGTATCCGGCGTCCGAACCGCGACCGCACGATTTCAAATAGCGCCGGAACCCCGCCGGCGTCGTCGGCGCCGAGGACCAGGGGCGGTGGAGTTCGCGGCTTCGTCGCGCCGCGTCGAGGAACGCGGTCTCGTACCGGCGCGAGGCCGGCACGAGGCGGATCTTCGGAAGCGTCGCGCTCCGGCGCGCGGGCTCAGACATCGATCGAGAATCCCACCAGGTCGCTCCGCAGCCGTCCGCCCATCGACTCCCAGAATCGGCGCGCGCCCTCGTTGTCCGTTTGGACGAGGAGGAGGCAGCGTTCGATCCCGGCTTCCTTGAGGGCGGCGAGAGAACGGCGGACGAGTTCCGCGGCGAGGCCCTTCCGCCGCTGCTCGGGCGTCACGGCCAGCCGGTAGATGAACCCGCGGCGGCCGTCGTGGCCGCAGAGAATCGACGCCACCAGCGCGCCCCCTTCCACGGCGACGAGCGAGAGGCCGGGGTTTCGAACCAAGAAGCGCTCGATCCCCTCCGGCGTGTCGCCTGGTCCCACGCCGAGGCCCTCGGTCGCGGCCCACAGGATGCGGACCGACTCGATGTCGGATGATCGCAGCGGGCGGATCTCCACCTCCGGCGGTTCCATCACACCCGAATCTCCCTCATGGCGTCGATCCCGCGTCGGACCGGAGCATACCCGGATCCGAGACGACCCTCCCGCCCCGCACCGTGGCGCCGATCACGAGCCCCGCGCTCACGAGCACGATGTTCTTGATGATGTACTGCCCCTCCATCGTCGGCGCGTAGGGAATGCGCGTGAAGACCTCGTGCGGGAAGAAGACGAGCGGCGTCATGGTGCCGATCATTTGGAGAACGAGCAGGAGAAGCGTCGCTCGCATGAAGATCCCGAAGATGAGTCCGAGACCGATGGCGCACTCCC
>DASTSZ010000177.1:0-26933 GCA_035760425.1 Candidatus Eiseniibacteriota bacterium
CCCGCGCGAATCAATTCGTGGCAGAGCGCGATGCGCACCGCGCGCCGGCGCGACGCGGCGGCGCCTTTCCCGGTGCCGCCTCCGATGCCGCGGCGGTCGGGCTCGTTCTCGGGATGGCCCATCGGCTCGGGCGGTCCGCCCGGCTTATTCGGCGTCATCGAGGGCTCCGCTCTCCAAGGCCAGGAGCGCCGCGGGAAGCGCGTCGCGAATGTCGCCCGCCATCAATCCGCGCCGCCCTTTCCGCCGCACCGCGACATCGCCCGCCAGTCCGTGCGTGAAACATCCGACCGCCGCCGCCTCGGGCGGATCCATCCCCTGCGCCAAGAGTCCCGCGATCGTCCCGCTCAAGACGTCCCCCGCGCCGGCCGTCGCCATGCCCGGGTTTCCGGTCGCGTTCACGAGCACCGGCTCGCCGGGCGCGACGGTCATCATCGGCACGCTCTTCAAGCAGACGATGGCGCCGGAGTCGGCGGCGAACTTCCGCGCCCAGGCGGCGGGGTCGCGCGCCACGTCGGCGATCGACTTGCCGCTCAAGCGAGCCGCCTCGCCGTAGTGCGGCGTGACGATCAGGGGCCCGCGCGCGCGGCGCAAGGGTCTCCCTTCGAACGCGTTCAATCCGTCGGCGTCGAGGATGACCGGCCCATCGAGGAGTTCGAGGAGCGCGCGCGCCAGCGCCTCGCTCTCGGGATGGCGCGAAAGGCCCGGCCCGAGCACCACCACGTCCGCGCGCATCGCCTCGGCCAGGATCGCATCCCCCGCGCCGGCCGCGAGCGTGCGCGCGCCCGTCTCGGCCACGCCGCGCTTCACCACCTCCGCCACGCGCGCCTCCAATGAGTCGACGCACGACGCGGGCACGCACGCGACGACGTAGCCCGCGCCCGCGCGGTAGGCCGATTCGGTGGCGAGCGCGACCGCGCCCATCATGCCGGCGCTTCCGCCGACGAAGAGGACGCGCCCCACCGTTCCCTTGTGCGCGTCGGCCGCCCGGACCGGAAGGAGCGGACGCGCCCACTCGGCGCTGACGAGGAGGTGGCTGGGGCGCTGCCCCACGATCACCTCGCGCGAGATGCCGATGTCGACCACCACGAGTCGCCCGGCCCGCTCGCGCCCCGGCTCGAGCGCCAAGCCCGCCTTCGGCAGCGCGAGCGTCACGGTCATCTCGGCGCGAATGCAGGGCGACTCGGCGTGACCGGTGGTGGCGTCGACGCCGGAGGGGAGGTCGATCGCGACGATCGGCTTCTCCGAGCGAAGCGCGCACTCGATCGCGGCCGCCACCGCGCCCCGCGGCGCGCCTTTGCTGCCGGTGCCGAGGAGCGCGTCGACGAGGAACGACGCCCCGCCGATCGCGTTCTCCGACTCGCTCCCCTCGCCCCACGCGCGCGGCTCGGGAAGGAAGGTGACCGGAATGCGCGCCTTCTCGCACGCCAGATGATTCACGCGCGCGTCGGGCGAGAGGTCGCCCTCGGCCGCCGCGACCACGACGCGAACCGCGAAGCCGGCCGCCTTCAAGTGACGGGCCGCCACGAATCCGTCGCCGCCGTTGTTTCCGCGCCCGCAGAGGATCACGACGGGGCCGCCACCCGTGAAGCGCCGCATCGCCGCCGCGGCGCCTCCACGCGCGCCGGCGCCTGCGCCGGGACGCTTACCCTTCGCCGCCGCGGCCGCGCCGGAGGGGCCCACCGGGGAGCCATCCCGCTCGCGCCACCAGGTGACGATCGCCTTCGACGCCTCCAGGCCCGCGCGCTCCATCAGCTTCAACGACGGAACGGCGGCGCGACCCCACGCGCCTTGAATGGTGGCGCGGTCGAGGGCCGCCATCTCCTCGGCGGTGACGATGCGTTGATGGACGGGCGGGAGTTTCATCGCGCGGGAAGGATCAGCCGTCCGAATCGTCCACGATGACGACCGCGACGGCGTAATCGGCGGTATGCGAGAGCGAGACGTCGACGCGCCGCGCGCCGACCATCTCGCGCGCCGCGCCATGGAGCACGACCACCGGACGCGGCGCCTCTTCGCCCCGCGCGATCTCGACCTCGCGCCAGACGGAGGCCTTCCCGACCTTCAAGGCCTTGGCGAACGCCTCCTTCGCGGCGAAGCGCACGGCGAAGGACGACGCCTCGCGGGCCTTGCCGCGGCAATACTCGATCTCGGCCGGCGTGAAGACCTTGTCGAGGAAGCGCGGGCCGAACTGCTCGATGGCGCGCGCGATCCGCTCGACTTCGACGATGTCGACGCCTACCGAGACCACGCCGCTCCTTCCGCTCCCGGCTGCCCCGCCTTGTTCATCTCGTCGACGATCGCGATCAACTCGATGACGTCGTTCAGGTCCCAATCGGCGCCGGAGTGAACCGTGCCGAACGTGTCGCCGTAGCGGGCGAAGGCGGTGCGAATGCCGAGCCCCTTCGCGCCGACCACGTCGCGCTCGGGCCAATCGCCGATCATGATCGTTTCCTCGGGCGCCACGCGCAGGAGTTCGATGGCGCGCTGGAAGGGCTTCGGGCTCGGCTTGCGTTCGCCGGTGTCCTCGAAGGCCACGACCGGATCGAAGAGGTGCTGCAGTTGGAGCTGCGCGAGGCGCATCCAGGCCTGGAGCCGCGGCGCGTCGGAGACGACGGCGAGCTTCAGACCGCGCTTCATCAATTCGAGGAGCGTGTAATTCACGTGCGGATAGAGCACGAGGTAGGAATCGCGCGCGCGGCGGTACGCCACGACGGCGCTCGTGAGCACCTTGTAGTCGACGCGACCCAGCTCTTCCTGGAGGAAGCGGTCGAAGACCTGCTGGTACTCGATTCCCTCGCGGTCGTAGACGCCGTAGATCTTCTTCGAGACTTCCTCCCGCGAGAGCGGAAGTCCCGCGTCGAGCATTCCGTCCACGGCCGCGTCGATGGAGGCGCGCTTCATCTTCATGAAGTCGGTGAGCGTGTTGTCGAGATCGAAGATGACGGCTCGGATCATGTATCCCTCATGGAGGTGAACCCACGAAGCGCCCGCTTCGACGCGCGAAGCGCCGGCCCAGGGCGGCCGCTCGGCCGCGCCCGCGCCGGCGCCATGGGCACGAGAATCCCACAATGGTGAAGCGAGTGGCGTCGCTAGCGGAGGGCGCTACTTGGTCGACTGCTGGATCGTCCGCCCCAGGCTGATCTCCCCGTTGTCGATGCGGACGTTATAGCCGCACGTCGGGTTGGTGCAAACCCAGGCCTTGTAGGTGATCGGGGCGCCATCCCTGCCGTAGTCCGAAAGGGGGATCAAGACCCCTGCGTTGCACTTCCGGCACTCAGGAAACTTCCCTTCCATGTCCCGGTTCCTCCCCTCCACACGTGGAACGCATACCGCGACGCTCCGCAGCGAGCGCGAGGCATCGCCAGCCGTATCGTCCGCCCGGCACGGCGGGTCGTCAAGATTCAAATCACGATTTTCCAACGGCATGGATCGGTTAGTATCGCGGCCGCTGCGCCATTTCGCGGAGGTTGCGTGGGAAACCCGATTCGAATCGACCAATTGAAGACCGATCCGGAAGCGCATCTGTCCCAATTCCAGGGACTTATGTCGCTCGCACGGGAGACGCTGCCGGCCCTTTCGGCCGACGCCACGCGGAAGGTTCTGGCCGCCGCGGCGGGATCGCTCGGGCTCGAATTGGTTGAAAACAAAGGTGTTGCGCCGATCTTCGCGCTCCTCCCGCCGGCGGGGGCGGCGCCGCGCGTCACCCTCTTCGCCACGTGGCACACGGAGACGGTCCCGGTGATGCCGGCGGCGGTCGAAGGGTCGGAGCGGTTGGGCCTCGCCGCGACGATCGCCGGGCTCTCGGCCGTGGTCGCGGCCGGCGCGCTCGAGGCCGGGGCCGCCGCGGTGGTGGTGACGCCCGGGGCGGCCCACGGATCGCTGGTCCTCGACCCGTTCCTGCGCGAGCGGCGGGCCCGCATCGCCGCACCGCTCGGGTTCTGGATCCGCGTGATCCCGAAGGCGCCGAAGCGCCGCCGGATCTTCCTCGGCGGCCGCGGTCGCGTCGTGATCGGCATCTGGGGCGGCGACACGAGCCCGCACCTCATCCGCGACGAGATCGTGGCGACGCTGAGCGACGAGGCCTACGGGCCTCGGCCGCTCGACTTCGAGCTGATCCGAAAACTCGCCGACAGCCGCGACGTCTTGGAGTTCCTCGAGGAGACGGTGGAGGATCCGGAGGCCGCGTCGGGAACGCCGGAGGGACGCCTGAAATTCGCCCTCTTCGAGCCGCACGGCCAGGTGATTCGCCCCGGCGCGAGCCATCCCGATCGGCCCGCCGCGTGGCTCACGATCGAGACGGCCGAGGGGATGGAAGGCCCGGAGATCCTCGCGCGCATTCGCGCCGCCGCGCCCGCGTCGCGCGTGGAGATGGCGGAGTCGATGCCGTGGGATCGGATCGGCATCCACCATCCCGCCGTGCAGACCCTGATTCCGCTCTCCAAGTCGCGGTCGGCCGGGCCCGAGATCTGGCCCTCGTCGCCCTGGGCGACGCCGTCCGGGGTCTTCACGCGGGCGTTGGGAATGCCGCTCGCGGAATGGGGCGTCCCGCTCCCCGCCGGGAACGCGGTCCGCTTCCCGAAGCCCGAGTCGTTCGACGCCATGGCCCGGGAGGTCGCGGAGCTCCTGCTGCGGGCCGTCGAATCGCTCGAAGAATCACCGACTTCGTAGGCGCCGGAAGCCCGCTCGCCGCGTTCGGTACACCCGACCCCGTACCCCAGGGTACGTAGTGTGCGGTGGGCGAACGGGATGGGACCCCGAATCGGGCCGGCAACAGACTTACCGCTCCTCTATCTATCTACTCCACAGCCTCTTACGCCGCCAATGGAGTTATCCCCAATCGTGGCACAAGTGATGCGACAGCAATGGGATCAGAGGACGTGCCCAGACCCAGGGAGGTTACATCATGCTTCGCAGATTGGTGCTGGCCGCCGCGTCCCTGCCCATCGCGATCTACCTCGTCATGGGCTAGTGCGAAGCCCCGAATCGAGCCAGCGCCCGACGGCTGGATCGACTCGGACACCTGAGACTCGCATCCGCACTACATGTCGTACGAAGTAAGAAGATAACGTCGCGCGCCTGTAAGCCCTGACCCCCCACGTGGCGTGCGGCGGATGCCCCCTCGAACTTCGGTTCGAGGGGGTTCTTCTTTTTGGGGGGTGGGCGCCGACGGCGAGGTCTACCGCACTCGCCCCTTCCTCAACTCCTCGATCGCGTAGTGCGTATCCCGCCAATTCACGCCGCGCTGCCGCAACGTGATGATCATCGAACGCAGGATCGCGTAGGCGAACAAGGCCCCGCCGATCGGCGCCGTGAGGAAGTCCCACCATTCGAGCTTCAAGTTTCTCCCGATCGCGCGGTAGAGCATCCAGATGCCGATCCACCCGGCGAGCGCGAAGACCTTCGGCCACACGCCGGGCAAGAGCCACCCGAGCGCCGGCGCGAGCGTCCCGAAGAACTGCACGCCGACCGAGACCACGGTCTCCCCCGCGCGATACCGCAACGCCGCGAACGCGTTCTTCTCCACGCCGCGGATCAACCCGCGCACGCCCTCGTGCCATCGCACGCGCACGAACCCGTCGTGGAGCGCGAACCACGACTTCGCGCCCGCCTGCTTCACGATCAGCCCGAGCGCCATGTCGTCGACGATCTCCATGCGCAGCCGTTCGTGTCCGCCCGCGTGGTCGTAGACGTCGCGGCGGACCAGATTGAACGCGCCGATCCCGACGTGCGATTTCGACTTCGGATCGGGGGCTTCCCACGGCTTCTGGCTCGCGTAGAAGAGGGCGCTGAAGTAGGCGACGAAGATCCGTTCGCCGAGGGAGTGGACTTCCAAGTCGGAGCCGACCGCGAGGTGGTCGGCGCCGAGATCGGCCGCGAGGGAGATCGCCTGTCGCAGCGCGTCGGGATGCATCCAGACGTCGCCGTCGGTGAAGAGGAGCCATTCCCCTTTCGCCTCGGCCGCGCCGCGCGCGAGGGCGTGGCACTTCCCGAGCCAGCCCGCGGGGAGCGACGTGACGTGAATCGCGTGGACGCGCGAGTCCGCGGCGGCGAGGCGGTCGAGAATGCCGCCCGTCGCGTCGGTCGAGCGGTCGTCGACGAGGACGATCTCGAGCCCGGGATAGCGAAGCGCGCGGAAGGATTCGGCGGCGTGCTCCACGCGGGCGGCCTCGTCGCGCGCCGCGGAGACGATCGTCACGGACGGAAGTTCCGAATCGTCGCGCGGCGGCGCGGAGGCAAGGCCCCTCACGCTTCGCCGCTCCCAGATCATCGGAAGCGCGAGGCCGAGCCAGATGAGCGCGGCGAACGCGGTGAAGCCGGTTCCGATCCCCACCGCCAATTGACACGCCTGCTCGAGACCCATAGCCTCCGAGGATGCGCGATCGACGCGGCACCGTTCAAGTCTTCCCGGTGGAGAGCCGCGTCCTGGCCGGGAACCTCCCCGGCGACCCTCACGTGCGCGACCTCCACGTCTATCTCCCGCCCGGCTACGAGGAGGGGAACGAGCGCTACCCGGTGGCCTGGGTGCTGGCGGGATTCACGGGGCGCGGCCGGCAGATCCTGAACGACGGCGCGTGGTCGCCGGCCCTGAACGACCGCATGGACGCGCTCATCGCCTCCGGGAAGTGCCGGCCGATGATCCTCGCGCTCCCCGACTGCTTCACGCACCTCGGCGGGAGCCAGTACGTGAACTCCGCGGGACTCGGGCGCTACGAGGACTACATCGTCGAGGAACTCGTCCCCGCCGTGGACGAACGCTTCCGCACGCTTCCCGGCGCGCGATTCCGCGGCGTCATGGGAAAGTCGAGCGGCGGCTACGGCGCCATCTCGCTCGGCATGAAGCATCCGGAGACGTTCGGCGGGATCGCCTGCCACAGCGGCGACATGTTCTTCGACTTCTGCTACACGCGCGACTTCGGGCCGGCGCTCCGCCGCATTCGGAAGGCCGGCGGCGTGGCCGCCTGGTACGAGAAGTTCCACGCGGGCGTTCGCCTGCGGAACGAGGACCACGCGCCGCTCGACACGCTCGCCATGGCGGCCTGCTATTCGCCGAACCCGAACGCGCCGCCGGCCTACGCCGACCTCCCGTTCGATCTCGAGACGGGCGCGCATCGCCCCGAGGTCTGGGCGCGATGGCAGGAGCACGATCCGATCCGAATGGTCGACCGCTACGCCGACAATCTCCGCGGCTCGCGCCTTCTCTTCCTCGACTGCGGCACCGAGGACGAATTCTTCCTCGAACTCGGCGCGCGGCAGATGGCGGCCAAGTTGAAATCGCTCGGAATCGCGCACGAGTACCAGGAATTCGAGGACGGCCACATGGGCGTCTCCTACCGATACGACGTGAGTCTTCCCAAGATGGCGGCCGCGCTCGCCCCATGAGCGACGCCCGCGATCAGGCGATCGCGCGGCTCTCCGCCGCGATCGCGGCGAACGCGCCGGAGGACGTGTCGCGGGAAGTCGAGACCGCTCTTCACGCGGGACTCTCCGGCGCGGCCGTCTACGAGACGATCTTGCAGTCGTACCTCTTCCTCGGATTCCCGCGCGCCATCGAGGCCTTCTTCGCCGCGAAGCCGCATCTGGAGCGCCACGGCGGCATCCCCGCCGCGCCGGAGCCGCCCTCGCCGGCCGAGTGGACGGCCCGTGGCGAATCGCTCTGCCGCGAGATCTACGGGCGCCACTACGAGAAACTGGTCGACACGATGCGCGGCTTCTCACCCGATCTTGCCGCGTGGATGATCCTCGAAGGCTACGGGAAGACCCTCTCGCGTCCGGCGCTGACGCCGGTGGAGCGGGAGATCGGCGTGCTCGCGATCCTCACCGTGACGCGCATGTGGCGGCAATTGCGCTCCCACGCCATCGGCACGGTGAACGTCGGCGGCACGCGCGCCGGCGCGCGCGCGGCGATCGTGGCGTCGCGCCCCTGGGCGGGGGACGACGCGGTGCGCGACGCCCTCGAGACGACGGGGCTCACGGAGGGATGATGGACTTCGGCGAATTCGTGAAGTCGCACGGCCTCGGAAACGACTACGTCGTGGTCGACGGCCAGACCTTCGGCATTCCCCTCACGCCCGAGCGCGTGCGGCTCCTCTGCCATCGAAACCTCGGCTTGGGATCGGACGGCGTCTTGGAGATCGACGCGAGCGCCGGCTTCTTCGTGAAGATCTGGAATCCGGACGGAAGCGAGGCGGAGCGGAGCGGCAACGGGCTTCGGATCGCGGCGAAGGTCCTGGCCGAGCACGGCTACGCCGCCGGCGACGAATTCACGGTGGAGACGGTGGCGGGCGCGGTGCGGACACAGGTCTTTCGCGAGGCGGGGCGCGTGAACGCCGTGCGCCTCGAGATCGGAAGCGCCGCGATCGACCGCGAGCGGACGAAGCTGAAAGTCGGCGTGGAGGAACTCGACGTCACGGTGCTCTCGGTGGGAAATCCGCATTGCGTCGTCTTCGGCCAGGAGCTGTCGCGGGCGCGCCTCTTCGAACTAGGCCCGAGGATCGAGAACCACGAGGTCTTCCCGAAGCGGATCAACGTGCAGTTGGCGTCGCCCATCTCCCGCTCGCGCGTGCGCGCGCTCATCTGGGAGCGGGGCGCGGGCCACACGCTCGCCTCCGGCACCTCCTCCTGCGCGGTGGCGGTCGCCTGCTACGATCGCGGGCTCACCGACGGCCACGTGTCGGTGGAGATGGAGGGCGGCACGCTCGACATCGAGGTGGCGAAGGATCTCTCGCTCATCATGAAGGGGCCGGTGGAGGAGGTCTTCGTCGGCACCCTGAGCCCCGACCTGCGCGGGCGGCTGATGAAGCTGTCGTAAGCGAGGTCCGCTAGAGGCGTCGCGTCAGCCAGTGCATGAGATTCAGCGCCAACTGGCGATTGTCGTATCCCGGCACGTTCATCCCGACCGGTCCGCCGTCGTAGCGATTCAATCGCGCCGAGAGCATCGCCGCCTCCCCCAGCACGACGACGCGCCCCTTCCCCCACTCGAGCGCCACGCCCTGCGACCAGCCGGCCGCGGAGACGGGGTTCTCGTAGGTCACGTTCACGAGAACGTCGCTTCCTCGGTGTTCGACGTTCACCTTCGCCGATCGGGCCTCGGCGGTATCGGAGAGGCGCAGGAATCCGACCGCGGGCGAGTCGGCGTCGACCGCCTCGCCGGTGAACGTGAGCACGCGCTCGACGCGCTCGCGCGCGTTTCGGCCCTCGAGGATCGGATGCGCGGCGAGTCCGCCGTTCTCGCGGGAGAAGACGAGGTGCGTCGGCTCGAACGCGCGGTCGTAGGTCGAGGAGTCGGCCACGTCCCCTTTGCTCAACCGGACGCCGAAGCGCGCCGCGAGCGACTCCGCCGCGTGGCCCGTCGGGAAGTGGTCCGTCACGAGCAGGAGCGAGCCGCCCCCCGCGACCCAGTCGCGCACCGCGTCGCACTCCGAGTCGTCGAAGGCGGGCGCGTCGTTTCGTTCGTTCGCGCCGACGGCGTTCGACACGACGAAGACCGCGTAGGGCGCGAGCGCGTCGCGCGTGACGGGCTTCGACGTCGTCGAGATGCGATAGCCGTCCGACTCCATCAACCGGACGAAGGGCTGATAGCTCCCGCGAGCGCGGTGCCAGTTCCGATGCCCCTCGTCGAAGAGGACGCGAGGTCCGCCCGACTCGTACGCGGGATCGGCCACGCGCGTGTCGAACTTCGGGTCGTTTCGATCGCCCGACGCGCATCCCCCGACCCCGGTCGCGGCCGCCGCGAGCGCGAACACGAGCGCGCCCGCGAGGAACGCCCGGAAGGCCTCCGCCATCGATCCGCGCATGCTACTTCTCGTCGCCCTTCGGCCAGATGACGCGCGAACTGATCAGCAGCGCGATCCCGACCAGGAACGGCATGAGCCCGACGGCCCAGATCTTCTTGTCCGGCTCGACGGAGCTGAGGAGGATCGTCATGCTGATCCCCACGGCGAGGAGAATGAGCCCGCCGATCATGAGCCCGTGCGCGCGGCGCGCCCGCGACCCCGATCCCTGCCCGTTCTCGTAGGTGTAGGGGCTCGACAGGGGCGGAAGTTTCGAGGGATCGATCCCCCGCTCGATGGCCGCGATCCGCTCCCGCCGCTCCAGCTCCGCAAGACGCTGTTGACCCATGATCCGGATCACCCCCATCGTGATTCCGCCGATGATGGCGATCACCGGGATGGCGAACGGGATGATCGACCACATGAGTCGCTCGATATCGTGCATGGCTCGTTCCTTTCGAGGGTTCGGGTGTCGGCGCGCCGATCCGTCGGGCGCCCGTTTCATCGCCTTCATCCCCTTGGACGGGCCGGGCCCCGGGGCCGGTTTCACGCCCGAGCGCCCCGAAGGCTGAAACCGGCGCGGCCCCAGGACCCGTCCAAGGAGCAGATGATGGAGGCCCCTCGGGGGCCCGGCGCCGACCGGCCCCTCCACCTGGATGAGCCGGAACTCCTGGCGAGGTGCCGCGCCGGGGAGTCGGCGGCGTTCGCTGTCCTGGTCGAGCGCTATCGCGACCGCGCCTACGGGCTCGCGGTTCGCATCGTCCGCTCGGCGCCCGACGCGGAAGAAGTGGCGCAGGACGCCTTCGTGAGCGCGTGGCGGTCGCTCGGCGCCTTTCGAGGCGATGCGGCCTTCGCGACCTGGCTCTATCGGATCGTCTGGCGAAAGGCGCTCGATCGCGTGGAGCGGCTCCGGACGCGAGGGCGGCGCGAGGTGGCGGTGGACGATCCCGCGCGCGTGGAGGCGGAATCGGCCCTGCACTCGCCGGGGGCGGCGGGCGGCCTGGGCGGCGGCGCCGGCGGCGTGACCGCCGACGACGCGAGTCGGCTCGAGCGCCTCCTCGCCACGCTCTCGGAGTTGTCGCGGGCGGTGGTGACGCTCTACTACTATGAGGACCGCTCGGTGAGCGACGTGGCGGCGGCGCTCGGAATCCCCGAGGGGACCGTGAAGACGCACCTCTTCCGCGCGCGCGCGGCGCTCCGAGCGGGCTGGGGCCGGGACGAACGAATGCCAAACGAGGAAATCGGCCATGACGCGATGTGACGAACTGAATCGCTGGCTCGACGAGGGACGGCCCGCGGAGGGCGCCTCGGCGGCGCGCGCGCATGCCGCGACCTGTCCGCGTTGCGGGGCCGCCGTCGCCGAATTCGACGCGATCGAGCGGGCGCTGGCCCGGCCGGCGCCGGCCCTTCCCGACGGCGCCGCGTTCAGCGCTCGCGTCATGGAGCAGGTCGCCGCCGCGCCCCCGCTCGCGATCGTCGAACCGAAGCGCGTGCCCTGGTGGCTCGCGGTTCTCGCCGAACCGGGGTTCAGCGTGGCCGCGGCGGCGGCGGTCGTGCTGATCGCGACGCCGGCCGCCATCCGCCTCGACGCGACCCAGAGCGTGGGGCTCCCCGCCTCCATCGCCGTGCAGTCGGTGGGCGTGAAGCTCGGCGCGGCCCTCGCGGGATGGTTCGACCCCTCCGCCGCGGCCGAGCACCTCTCGCCGGTGTCGCGGCTCTCCATTCTCGTGGGATTCACGCCGCTCTTGGTCTGGGCCGGGCTCTGGATGTTCGGCGCCGTGGAGCGCCTGCTTCGAAACCGCCCCGCGCGCCGCGGGTGAAGCGTCTTCTCGCCGCCGCCCTCGCGGCGGCGCTTGCGATCCTCGCGATTCTGGCGGCCCTCGGCTGGCACGTCTCCGGCCGCATCTACCGCGAAGCCCTCCTCGCCGCTTACGACCACGGCCCCTCGCGCTACGACGACGCGCGCGTCGACGCGGTCGATTCCACGCGCATCACTCTCACGCCGCTTCGCAACGAGCGCGGCCGCGTGGGGCGCGAGGGCGCGTGGGGACTCTTCGGCGCGGCCGGCGGCGGTCGCGTCGGCGCCATCCTCGGCCGCGACGGGGCGCGCGTCGTCCGCGCCTTCACGCCGATCGACGGCCTCCCCGAGCCCGGCGACTCCGTCGACATTCGGCTCGAGGCCTACCAGGGCGATCCCCTCCGCGCGCGCGGGCTCGCCTACGACGACGTGACGGTCCCGACCGAACTCGGCCCCGCGCCCGCGTGGCGCATCCCGGGCGCGCGAGGCACGTGGGCCGTCTTCGTTCACGGGAAGGGCGCCGCCCGGCGGCAGGCGCTGCGGGCGCTCGGCGTCGTCCACGCGCTCGGTTTCCCCGCCCTCGTCATCACGTATCGAAACGACGAGGGCGCGCCGCCGAGCCCCGATGGGCGCTATCATTACGGCCTGACCGAATGGCGCGACGTCGAGGCGGCCGTCCGTTACGCGCTCGCGAACGGCGCCCGGGACGTCGTCCTCATCGGCACGAGCATGGGGGGTGGGATCGTCGCCGCATTCCTGGAGCGTTCGCCGCTGGCGTCGCGCGTCTCGCGCGCGGTGCTCGACTCGCCGATGCTCGACTTCGGCGAGACGATCGATTGGGGCGTGGCGCACGCGACCCTCCCCGGCACGCGCATCCCGATGCCCGGCGTCGCGGGGAGCGTCGGGAAGCAATTCGCCGCCTGGCGCTACGGCGTCGACTGGAAGGCGCTCGACCTGAAGCGCGGCGCGGACGCGATCGCCGCGCCGCTCCTCGTCTTCCACGGCGACGCCGACGAGATCGTTCCCATCGCGACGAGCCGCGCGCTCGCGGCGCGCCGCCCGGACCGGGTCACCTTCGTCGCGTTCCACGGCGCCCATCACGCCGAGGGATGGAACGTCGATTCGCTCCGCTTCCAGGCCGCGCTTCGCGACTTCCTCTCGGAGTCGCCGTGAGACCGCCGCGCTCCGTCACCGGAAGCGGCGCCGGCAGCCCGCCCGGCACCGGCATCGCCGTCGCGACCGCGGTCGCCATGATCGCGTATCAAGTGGCGGCGAAGGCGACGCGCGACACGCTCTTCCTCACGTCCTTCCCGGTCTCGCTCCTCCCCGCCATGACGGTCGCGTCGGCGGTCGTGTCGATCCTCATGGTCTTCGTGGCGGCCCGCGCGCTCGCGCGCTTCGGCCCGGAAAACGTGATTCCGATCGGCTTCGCGGGAAGCGCGATCCTGATCGTCGTGCAATGGGTCCTGGCGCACGCCTTCCCGTCGGCCGTCGCGGTCGCGTTCTATCTCCACTACGGCGGGCTCGGCGCGCTCCTCATCTCCGGCTTCTGGGCGTTCTTGAACGAGCGCTTCGATCCCCGCGCGGCCAAGCGCGCGCTCGGGCGGATCGCGGCGGGCGGGACGGTCGGCGGGCTCGTGGGCGGCGTGCTCGCCGACCGCGTCGGCACGATGTTCAACGTGTCGACGATGCTTCCGATCCTCGCGGCGATCCACGCGCTCTGTGCCACGCTCGTCTTCCGGCTCCGCGAGCCCTCGAGCCCGGCGGCGCCCACGCGGACCGCGCCGCCCAAGGAACGCGCCGAGGAGCCGGAGACGGACGAGATCGCGCCGCCGACCTCGGTCGCGGGCGAATCGGCCGCGACCGTTCCCACGACGTCGGTCTTTGGGTTCGGCATCCTTCGCCAGTCCCCCTACCTCCGCACGCTGGTCGCGCTCGTCGTCCTCGTCACGATCAGCGAAGGGCTCGTCGACTGGCTCTTCAAGGCGCGCGCGTCGACCTCCATGGCGCGCCCCGAAGATCTGCTGCGCCTCTTCGGCGCCTTCTACACGGGCGTGTCGCTCTTGACCGTGATCGTGCAGGCCGCGCTCAGCCGCGTCGCGCTGGAGCGCCTGGGGCTCGCGCGCTCGGTCGCGACGCTACCGGCCGCGGTGGGACTCGGGAGTTTCGGCGCGATGGCCTGGCCCGGGCTCGGCTCCGCGCTCGCGCTCCGGGCCACCGAGTCGGTGCTCAGCAATTCGCTCTACCGCGCGGGCTACGAAGTGCTCTTCACGCCGCTTCCGCCGCGGGAGAAACGAGGCGTGAAGACGCTGGTCGACGTCGGCGCCGCGCGCGCCGGCGACTTCTTGGGCGCGGCCTTGATCCAGAGCGTGCTTCTCGCGGCCGGCATGGCGAGCGCGCCCGTCGCGATCCTGGTCATCGTGGCCTTGGCCTGCGCCGGATCGCTCGTCGTCGCGAGCCGCCTTCACGCGGGCTACGTCGGCGCCCTGGAGCGCGGGCTCGTGTCGCGGGCGGTCCATCTCGACCTCTCGGAGGTTCACGACGCCACGACGCGCTCGATGCTTCTCCAGCGTAGCTCGGTGCTCGCGCTGAGCCAGGTGCTCGATCGATCGCAGTTGAGCGGGATCTCGGGTTCGGTCGAGCGGGGCGCGTCGGCGACGGGAGCGGCCGGCGCCGCGGGAGGCGGTCCGGGCGGCGGCGAGGCGGCGCCCACGCTCGAACTCGATCCGCTCGCCCGGCGCGACGCCGCGCTCGCCTCCGGCCGCCCGGCGGCCGTGCGCGCGGCGCTTCGCGAAGGGCCGCTCCCGCCCGAACTCGTCCCGCGCGCGATCACGCTTCTGGCCTGGGACGAAGCGGCGCGGGATGCGATCGAAGCGCTGCGCAAGGTCGGCGACGACGCGGTGCCGGCGCTCGCGGCCGCGCTGGCCGATTCGAAGAGCGACTTCGCCATCCGCCGCCGCGTGCCGCTCGTGCTCGGAACGGTGCCGTCCGCCGCCGCCGTCGAGGGACTCCTCGGGGGCCTCGCCGACCGGCGATTCGAGGTCCGCTACCGCTGCGGCCGGGCGCTGCACCATCTCGTCACCACGTATTCCAAATTGGGGATTCCGCCCGACCGCGTCTTCGAATCGGTGCTGCGGGAGGTGGGCGCGGAACGCCGCGTCTGGGAGGGACAGCGCCTGCTCGACCAGCTCGACGACGAGTCGTGGTCGCCCGCGTTCGACGAGGCGCTTCGCGCGCGCGCGAATCGGAGCTTGGAGCACGTTTTCACGCTCCTCTCGCTCGCCCTTCCGCGCCAGCCGCTCCAGATCGCGTGGCGCGGGCTCCACACCGACGATCCGCTTCTCCGCGGCACGGCGCTCGAATACTTGGAGACGACGCTGCCGCCGGATGTGCGCAAGCCGCTCTGGCCCTACTTGGAGGACACGCGGCCGAAGAAGCCGGAGACGCGGAGCACCGACGAGGTGCTGGCCGACCTCCTGCGGTCGAACCAGTCGATCGCCATTCAGCTGGAGTCGCTCCGCCGGCGGGAGTCGACGGAGGGCGAGTCCTAGATCGCGCCGACTAGGCGGTCGTGGCGCCGGCGGTCGTGGCGGCGGTGGCCGTAGCGGCAGTGGCGGCGGCTTCCGCCGACACCCGCTTGTACTCCCGCCCGATCATGACCGCGAGCGCCAGCCAAACCACGACGAGCGCGAGATTCACTACCGCGAACTGCTGCGTCTGGAGCGGCAGCAGCGACGTCCCCACGAAAACCAAGCCCGCCGAGAGCACGTCCCCCGCTCGAACGAAGAAGGAGTCGATGGCCTGCTTCGCCTTGTACTTCTCCTCCCGCGTGGTCGGGAGGAAGAGGACGTTCCGCACCGTGTTCTGCAGCGAGTAGTCCGTGGCGTTCTCGGCCGTCTTGGCCCAGCGGACCGCGGCGAGGATCGGCACGAAGGCGAGGATGCCGTAGCCGACGAGGGCGATGGCCGGGAGCACGAGGATGGCGACGCGGACGCCGGCGAACTTGAGGATGCGCGACACGGCAAAGAGCTGGAGCAGGAGACCCGCCAGGTTCACCACGGAAAAGAAGTCGGAGTAGAACTTCCCGATGAAGGCCTTTTCGTCGAGGCCGCCCGCCGTACCGGCCGCGACCGCGTCCGCCGCCGCCTTCGCCACGGTGCGTCCGAGGATGTATTCGCCGGTGGTGTTCACCCAATTCAAGAAGAGCATGAGGAGCGCGATCAGGAGGAGATAGCGGTTCCCGAGGACGAGCTTGAAGGCGTTCCCACCCGCGGCGAGCCGGCCGTCGGAGGGCGCGGGGGCGGGCGCCGGCGTGAGCGCCGGCGGGGGCGCGGCGCCGGGCTTCGACGACTCCAACTCCTTCCTCAGGTCCGCGAGCTTGAACTCGCCCGACTCGAGCCGCACTTCCTTCGTCGCGGCCGGGAGCGCCGCCGTCGACTCCTCCAGCCCGCGCGCCGCTTCCGTGCGCCGCCGCTCGCGCGCGTCGACGGAGTTCGTCACCACGAGTCCCGCGACCAGGAGCCCCGCCGCCACGAGCAGCAGTTGATAGACCCCGAGCGGTCCGATCAACTGTCCCGTCATGTAGGAGCCGAGCACCGCGCCCGCCGACGCGCCGAACGCGACGATCGGAAAGAGCCGCTTCCCCTCGTCCGTCGTGTAGACGTCGTTCGCGAACGACCAGAACTGGGCGACGACCATCAGGTTGAAGATGCCGACCCAGAGAAAGAAGACGACGCCGAGCGGAAGTTTCAGCTGGGCGAGGAGGTAGAAGGCGACGAGGCAGCCGGTGAAGAAGAGCGTGACGATGTTGATGAGCCGCCGCCGCGGAAGACGGCCGGCGAGCGACGAGTAGAGCGGCACGGCGCCCAGGAGAAGAAGCGCCTGCCCCGCCGCGGCGTACGATTTCACCTCGGCGCCGCCGCCGGAGAGGATGAGCGCTTCGCGGACGGGCTTGATGACGTAGTAGGCGGTGAGAAGAAGGAAGACGTTCAGCGTGAGGAGCAGCGCCGTGCCCGATTCTCCCGGGCGGACGTCGGTGAAGATCCGCAGCGCCCGGTCGACGGCGCTCGGCTTTCGGTCGGCGGTCATCGGCTCCCCCTGAACGGCGTGACCACTGCGATTCGGCTGCGCGACGATCCTATCGATCGACGGCGACGACGCGCCCGCTCGCGCGCGCTACGTAGAAGCGCACCGCGCGGCTCCAGCCGGCGCCGCGATCGACCGAGGCTTCGAGCGCCAAGAACGGTCGGTTCGCGTCCCCGGCGTCTCCGCCGGGCGGATTCGCCGCGAGGCTCGCGAGATCGGCCCCGGTCTCCTTCGTCTCCTGCCAGTCGCTCCACGCGCCGAGCTTCCGCTCCGCGTCGCAGGCGGCGAGCCGCACCCGGTAGCGCGGCGTCGAGCCGGGATAGAGCCCGCGCTCGGCGCCGAGGTCGTGGAAGCGGAGCGCGCCGTCCCGCCACGTGAAGAAGTCGAGCGGCGGCACGCGTTCGAACCAGAGGCGCGCGATCTTGTCGCGCCGCGCCTCGAGCATGTCGACCATGTACTTGGCCGCCTCCGGATTCCGGTACTTCCCTTCGGCCACCGCGGCCTCCAGCTGGTCGCGCCGGAAGGCGGAGATGATCTTCGCCGCCCAGTAGCCGTCCCGCTCCGTCATGTTGGCGAACGCCGCGTTCGGCTGGAGCGGCTTCCACTCCATCGGGTCGAACTGCTCCGCCTCGTAGTAGCCGAGTTCGGGCATTCCCTGGGGGAGCGTGAGCCGGCGCCAGTCGTCCTCGTGGAAGCCGAGGCCGAAGAGCCGCCCGCCGATCGCGGAGAAGTCGGCGCCGTACTCGAAGTTCGAGAGCGGGAAGGGACCCACGCCGCCGGTGCCGAGCGTGGCGGTGAAGTCGAAGAGGTAGTGCTTCACGTAGCGCCGGCCGCCTTCGGTGATGTAGGTGTCCTGCGTGTTCCCCTGCTTCGTGTCGAAGTGCGCGAGCCAGGCGCAGATCATCCGCAGTCCGCGGAGCGAGCGGCGGTTCTCGTGCTTGATGCGGTCGAAGGGATCGCTGTGGCGGCGGCTCTTCCAGTCGAACGGGCCGAGCAACTCGCCCGGAAGGAACTTGCTCGCGATAGCGCGCCACGATCCGTCCGGCTCGCGCGGCGCCTTCGCCAGGATCGAGTCGAGATCGGCCTCCGTCATCGGCCGCTTCTTCCCGTGGCGCTCGGTGATCTGGACGCCGTCGCCGAGGCGGAGGTCCTCGCGGCGCACCATCACCACGAAGTCCTCCGTCACGTTGTAGCCGGCCGCGTGGAGGAGCCGCCCCGCGATCACGCCCGCGGCGGTCGTCGACCCCGGCCACCCGGCGGGATCGAACTTCACGACGTAGGTGTCGCCGCGCGCGTCCTTCACGTTGAAGCCCGCGGTGACGCCTTGCGACTTCGCCCGCACGACGCGGAACGGCGCGCTCCGGTCGGGCCCCTCGACCGTCACCGGGCCGCGCGCCACCTCCTCGGGGCTCATCGGATAGAGGCCGATCCGGTTCGTGAACCACGAGGAGGAGAGCGCTTCGTCCAGATCGTTCACGTCGACGGCGGGCCGGGCCACTTCGCCGCCGAAGATCCCGCCGACGTGGCGCGCGAAGCGGACGGGGTTGAAGAGGCGGCCGACGGGACGAACGATCGTCTCGTCGAATTCGTCGCGGCGAAGGCTGGGGTTTCGCTTCTTCGGCTTCTCGATGTTCCCGCGATCGGCCGCGTCCCACCGCACCGGCTCGTCGCGAAGCGGCTCGCGCGCCGCCGCGGCGGGCACGGCGAGCCACGCGAGCGCGACGACTCCGCACGCCGCGATGCCGGCGATAAGGGCGGCCGTGAGGCCGCCGCGCCTACCGCGCGGGAACGGGCTCGCGCCCATACAGGAATCCGCCTTTCACGAACTGGAAGACTTGGTCGGCTCGAAGCCGAATGATCGAGGTCTCCTCGCTTCGCGCGTACTCGATGCGGAAGACGAAGCCGCGCCCGGATTCGATGCGCAGGCCGCCTCCGTAGGAGAGCTTCATTTCGCGGAGCGCGATCTGCCGCGCGTCGTCGAAGACCTGCCCGCCGTCGGTGAGGAGATAGGCGTCGATGCCGGGGCCGTAGGGTCGCTGGTGCGCCCAAACCGGCCAGCGGTATTCCGCGGTCGTGATAACGATGCCCCGGTCGCGCCAGCGGAAGTCGTCGTAGCCCCGAAGCAGATCGGGATCGTCGTTCGTGTTGAGCCGCGCGAGCGGGACGGGGTCGCTTCCGACGTTCCCGATCCAGGACCCGACGCCGCGGAGGGCCAAGACCCGAAGCGGTCGCCAGAGCGTGATGAAGTGCTGCACCTCGCCGCGATAGGTCCAGAAGCGAACCTGGTCCCGGTCGACGCTCTGGAAGTAGGAGGCGCGCACGCGCTGCAGCCCGCCGCGGCCCGGTCGGTTCTGAAGGCCCGGCGACTCGTGCATCCACTGGCCGCCGAACGTGACGCCGTAGGAGTGGCGTCCGTAGCCCGGGAGGGACGAGGGCGGGAAGTAGTCCTCCGCCGGCGGATCGTTGTCGCTCCCCGGCGCGCCCGTCGCCACCGTCGTGTAGTCGAGGTTCAGTTCGAGATGCGATTCGCCGCCGAACGGACGGCGCACGTCGAGTCCGATCCAGCCCGCCTCCTGGTGGAGGTAGCTCTCGTCCTCCTCGCGCGACTTCGGCCCGAGCCCGAAATAGCGGACGTTCGGGCGCTGGCGATAGCCGGCGCCGAACTCGACGAAGCCGCCGCGATCGGAGCGAAAGCGCGCGGCCACGCCGGCGCGATCGTCGTGGTTCGTCGTGGTCGAGCCGCGCACGCGAAGCGTGTTCCCCTCGCCGAGGAATTTCGTGTGCTCGGCGATGAGGCCGCCGCCGAATCCGGAGAGGCCGCCGAAACGGAAGTCGAGGAGGAAGCCGAACGGGCCTTTCCTCGGTCCTAGCAGGGTCGCCGCCCGTTCAATTACTCTGTGCTCGTCCATGTAGGTAAGGCTCGCGCCGGTTCCCTTGGAAACGAGCACGATCGGGAAGGTGACGACGCGGTAGGGCGCGAGGAGAACGTGCTCCCAGACCGGCTTCGGCGGTTCGGCGAGCGCGACGGCGACCGTGTCGGGCTCGGCCGCGATCGGACCCCAATAACTTTCTACCGTCTGGGCGCGCGCGCGCGCGCCGGCCAGGAAGGACCCCAGAATGAGGATGGCGACACCGAACGAGGCGCGGCGCCTCGCGGCCAGGCGAAGCGCGCTTCCGCGCATCGCGGCGCTCGGACTTCTTCTGGCGTTGGCCATGGCGTCGATCGCGGCGTCCTCGTTCTCGTGGCCGCGCAGCTCGCGGCAGCCCGTGGCGCCGCTCGCGCAGCCCACGCTCGAATCGAAATTGACGTCGCTCGCCGCGGGCCCGGAGGCCGGATACTCCTTCGTCGCGTTCGGAGACCAGCGAGCGTTGGCGGGGGGCGTCTGGGAGTCGATGATGGCCTCGATCGACTCTCTCTCCCGCCAGGATCCGACGATACTCTTCATGCTCGACACCGGAGATATTGTGGAAAGCGGGTCCCACAGCGACCAGTTCCGAGCCCTCGCCGACATCCTGGCGAAGGCAGGGAGCCTACCGTACCTCGTGGGGGTGGGCAATCACGAGCTGGACAACAATCGGCCCGGCCGGGCTCGCGTCAACACGGCCGCGTTCCTGAAGCCGATCGACCCTTCCCTCGGTCCCGACCGGCTTTACTACAAGAGGACGATCGGGCGCGTTCGGTTCCTGTTCCTCGATTCGAACGACTTCGCGTACGAGTCGGGCCCCGTCGGCCGGATTCGCCGAGAGGCACAATTAGCCTGGCTGGTCGAGGAGTTACGGGCCGTGCCCGACGAACCCGGCTGGCCGACGATCGTCGTCATGCACCACCCCATCCTCCAATCGTCGGAGAAGCACCGGGGTCAGGCGCGCTCGATCTGGGCCATGGAGTACAAAGGCCGCTCGTTCCCCGACATCCTCGCCGACGGCGGCGTCGACCTCGTCCTGGCCGGCCACACGCACACGTTCGAGCGCTTCCGGGCCACGCGACGCGACGGCAAGGGATTTCATCTCGTGAACCTCTCGGGCCGTCCCCTCTCGGCGTTTCTCTGGTTCGGGGACGGGCAGCGGCGCGCGCGCGCGATCCCGGAGGGCGGGGAGATTCCGTGGTTCCTTTCGCGGGGCTGGACGGGGCTGTCGGGATGGGACCTGACGCAGGAGGAGGCGATGCTGGAGAACGAGGCCGATCAGTTCGCCCGCTTCCGCGTCGAGCCGGACGGCGGGCTCACCATGTCGGTGCGCTTCATGAATCGGCCCGACTTCGCGCCCCCCGTGCGGCTCCTCTGGGGCGAGGCCAACTCACTCGAGCTCGAACGGAAGAAATAGGCGGCGTCCCAAGCGGTCGACCGAGAGAACCGCGGGCGCGCCCGGCTTCATCCCTTGCAACTTGGCCGTGAGCGCGTCGAATGTGGCGACGGGCTCTCCGTTCAACGCGCGAATCACGTCCCCCGGCTCCAGTCCGCTCGCCGACGAGGGATCGTCGGCCGACCAGGCCGCCACGAGGACGCCCTCCGGCTCCCGAAGCCACGGCATATGCGCCGCGAGCGCGGGGGCGAGATCGACCGCGAGCACGCCGATTCGCGCGAGCGGTTTCGTCGCCGCGACGATCTTCGACGCGAACTCGCGCGGATCGTCGGGGCGTTCCGCCACGCGCACCCGCGCCGACGCGCGCGTGCCGCCGCGAGACACCACCACCGTGACCGAATCGCCCGCGAACCGGCGATAGAGATTCACGTCGAACTGGCGGCCGTTCTCCATCGCCTTCCCGTCGAGCGACTCCACCACGTCCCCCGCGCGAAGCCCCGCCGCCTCGGCCGGCGATCCGGGCAGGACGTCGCTCAGGATCACGCCCCACTCCTTGCGGAGGCCGAGGCCGGACGCCAGAAGCGGCGTGATCGTCTGCGCCTCGACGCCGATGACGCCGCGGCGCACGCGCCCGAAGCGGCGGATCTGGTCGGTCACGGCGGCGGCAATGTTGCTCGGAACGGCGAAGCCGATTCCCTCGCTACCGCCCGACTGCGTGAAGATGAGCGTGTTGATGCCGACGACCTTTCCCGACGCGTCGACGAGCGGTCCGCCGCTGTTGCCGGGATTGATGGGGGTGTCGGTTTGGATGTAGGCCATCGGATCCTCGTCGCGGAGCTGCCGCCCCACGGCGCTCACGACGCCCATGGTCACGGAATTCTCGAGGCCGAGCGGACTCCCGAACGCCAACACCAGGTCGCCGGGCGCCAGTTGATCGGAGTCGCCGAGGGGTAGGAACGGGAGCCCCGTCGCTTCGATGTGGAGGAGCGCGAGGTCGGTCTCGAGATCGATGCCGACGAGTCGCGCGTTGTACCGGCGCGGCGGCGCTTTGACGAGCGAGCGGTTCGGCGACCCCGCCGGCGGGACGCGGACGAGTACTTGAAGTTGGCGCGCGCCTTCGATGACGTGGTGATTCGTGAGGACGTAGCCGTCGGACGCGACCAGGATGCCGGAGCCGCCGCGCCGTTGGCGCCCCAGGACCGCATCGCCCGCGCCGCTCTCGTTCACCGGCCCGATGGCGGTGACGGCGATCTGGACCACGGCCGGCGCGACGCGCGCCACGAGCCCCTGGCTCGCGCGGCTCAGCGATTCGAGCGAGACGGCGGCGGCCTCGGCGCGGCCCGCCGGCGCGGCGGCGTGAGCGGCGTCGACTCCGCCCGCGGCCAACGCCGCGGCGCAGGCGGCGGCGGCCATCCAGCGCCTCATCTCGTCTCCTCCCTCGTCTCCTCCTCCCTCGCCACATGCACCGTGGCGAGCGGGGTCTCCTGATGGAGCGGCGTCATCGGCGCGGAGGCGGGCAGATGGCGCTCCCACCACTCTTCGGCCCGGTCCGCGTTCCACGTCTCACGGACCGCGATGGCTTCCAGTCGATGCGCCAATTCGAGCGTGCTCGCGGGCCGATCCTCGGGCTTCTTGGAGAGACAGGCGAGAATGATCGCGTCGAGTTCGGGCGGCACGTCGATCTCGGTGAGTTGCGACGGAGGCACCGGATCGCTCTGGATGTGCTGGAGCATCATCTTCACGGCGCTCTCCGCTTCGAACACGAGCCGCCCGGTCAGGAGCCAGTAGGCGACGCAGCCGAGCGCGTAGATGTCGGCGCGCGAATCGACTTCGACTTCGCCGAGCGCCATCTCCGGCGCCATGAAGGCCGGCGTGCCGGTCGTCACGTCGGGCGACGTCAGGAGCGTCTGGTCCTGCGACGTCGCGAGGTTCGTCTTCACGAGGCCGAAATCGAGCACCTTCACGAAGTCGACGTTCAAGCCGAGGCGGCAGGTGTGGATGTTCGACGGCTTGATGTCGCGATGCACCATCCCGCGCGCGTGCGCTTCCCCGAGCGAGTGGCAGACGTGGCGGATCAAGTAGATCGTGCGAGGCGCGGACACGGGACCGAAGCGGCGGACGAGCGTCTCCAAGTCGACGCCGTCGAGGAGCTCCATCACGTAGTAGAAGACGCCGTCGTCGGTGACGCCGAAGTCGTAGAGGCTGATGGTGTGCGGCGAGCGCAGCGACGCGGCCGCCTGGGCCTCGCGGCGGAAACGCTGGATCGTCAGCTCGGCGCCGCGGTTCCCTCCGAGCGCCTCCGAACGGATCAGCTTGATCGCCGCCGGACGCGCGAGGAATCGATGCCGCGCTCGATAGACCTCGCCCATGCCGCCCCGGCCGATCATCTCGCCCAGTTGGTACGCCCCCAGCTCCCGCGCCTTCCGGACCTGGCGCCCGAGGTTCGCGATGAGTTTCGAGGGGATGGTCGCGAGCGCGACGCTGATGTACGTCGGCATGAAGTGCCAGATGAGGAGGAACGGGTCTCGGTTGAAGTTTTCGCCGCGCGCCGCCGCAAGGAGCAGGAAGAGCGGGTCCATGCTCGCGGCGAGGAACGAGGCGATGGCCGTGCTCCGCGGCGTGCTCGGCACGATGGAGGGGTAGACCAGGATGATGACGCAGAGCCAGGAGACGCCGCTGGTTCCGATGACGGGTTTCCAGTTGAAGAGACCCGACACGAGCGCCGCGGTCGCGACCTCGTAGACCAGCCCGATGCGAAGGAGCGTCTCGGGTTTCAGCGGGTGTTTCCACGCGATGAGAAAGACGATGGCGGAGATGCCGATTCCGATTCCGGCGACGAGATTCCCCGGCATCGGCCAGACGGCGTTGATACCCATCATGTCCATCTTCATGTGGTGGAGAAGATCGTGAACGAAATTGTTCATCACGATCGAGATCATCCAAACCGACGCGAAGATGACGGCCATGATGCCGAGCCGCTTGCACGACTGTTGCAGGATTTCGGTCGGCAGGCCGCGCGTGCCGTGACGGGTGGCGGTGCCCGATGAGGACGACGGCGACGGCGAGAGGGCCGCGCGGAGGCTGGTCCTCGGTTTCTCGTTCGGGGCGGGCTTCACGGACATATCGGAATCATACCCCCTCGAGTTCCTCGAGTTTTCGCCAAAGGCCGTCGACTTCGCCGCGGAGCGTCTCGTACCGGAGGAGGAGTTCCTTGGTCCGGGCGCCGTCGGCGTAGAGGGCGGGATCGGCCAGGCCGGTCTCGACCTCCTTCAGCTCCCGCTCCCGCACTTCCAGGTCCTTCTCCGCCTTCTCCCTCTCCCGGGCGCGCTTCTTCGCCTCGTTCTTCAAGGCCGGAACGCGCGCGGGCGTTCCCGCTTTCTTCGCGCCGCGGCCGGCGGCCGGGGCGGCCGCGGCGGCGGCGGGGGCGGCGACGGGGATCGAAACGCCGCCGCCCGGCGTGCTCTGGCGCTTCACGGCCTCCGATTTCGCCACGCGGGCCGCCTCGTAGTCGTCGTAGCCGCCCGGATAGAGGACGACGCGTCCGTCCTCCACCGCCACGATCCGGGTCGCCAGGCTCGCCATGAGCGACCGGTCGTGCGTCACCACGAGGACCGCGCCGGGGTACTGGCGGAGCGCGCCTTCCAAGACCTCCTTCCCCGCCAGATCGAGGTGGTGGGTCGGCTCGTCCAGCAGGAGGATGTTCGCGGGTTCCAGCAGCATTCGGACGATGGCCACGCGCTGGCGCTCCCCGCCCGAGAGAATGCGGCAGGATTTGTAGACGTCGTCGCCGAGGAAGAGGAAGTTCCCCAGGAGCGCCCGGAGCGCCGACGTCGGCGTGCCGAAGGGAGCGACCTCCTCCACCGCCTGGAGAATGGTCAGGCTCGCGTCGAGCGTCTCGGCCGCGTGCTGCGCGAAGTAGGCGAGCTTCGCCTGCGGGTGGAGTTCCCGCACCCCGCGCCGCGGGTCGAGCTGCCCGGCCAAGAGCCGCAGCAACGTCGTCTTCCCCGCTCCGTTCGCGCCGACGATGGCGATCTTGTCGCCCCGTTCGATGACGACGTTCGCGTCGGTGAAGATGTCCCGCTTGTCGTAGCCGAAGGACACCCCGTCGAGCCGCGTGAGCGTGCGTCCGACGTGGGGCGGCGGCGGGAAGGAGAACGAAATGTGGCGCGCCTTCCGCGGCACGACGACGCGTTGGCGCTTCAGGCGGTCGATCTGCTTCATCTTGCTCGCCGCCTGCGTCGCTTTCGTGTTCTTCGCGCCGAAGCGCTCCACGAATCTCGAGAGTTGCGCGATCTTCTGGTCGAGCTGCTCGTTCTGCGACTCGAGCGCCTCGCGCCGGCGCTGGCGCTCCTCGAGATACTCGGTGAAGGACATGACGAACTCGCTCAACTCGGCGCGATCGAGCTCGCGCACTTCGTCGGCGATCCGGTCGAGGAAAACGCGATCGTGGGAGACGACGATCAGGCCGCCGTGAAACGTCTCGAGGTACTCCTCCAGCCACTCCATCGCCGGCAGGTCGAGGTGGTTCGTCGGCTCGTCCAGGAAGAGGAGCGTCGGGTCGGTGAGGAGGAGCGCCGCGAGCGCCACCCGCATCCGCCATCCGCCCGAGAACGAGGCGAGTGGCCGGTCCTGGTCGGCCGTCGAGAAGCCGAGCCCCGCGAGCACGCGCCTGGCTTCGGGCACGAGCGAGTGCTCGTCGGAGCGCTCGAGCGTGTGCTGCAGCTCGCCCGCGCGGTCGAGGAGCGCCTCCATTCGGGGATCGCCCGGGTCGAGCGCCGGGATCTCCTGGTAGAGCGCGTCGAGTTCCTCCCGCATCTCGAGCACGTGGCGGTGGGCTTCGAGCGCCCGGTCGAGCACGGTGCCTTCGAACTTCTCCGCCGCCTCCTGGGGGAGATACCCGATCCGCGTTCCGCGCGAGAGGACGCGCGTCCCCGTGTCGGGGCGAAGCTCCCCGAGCAGGATCTTGAGCAGGGTCGTCTTCCCGGCCCCGTTCGGCCCGACCAGCGCCACGCGATCGCCCGGACCGAGGGTCCAGGTGAGGCCCGTGAAAAGGGCGCGGGTGCCGATGGAATAGGAGACGTCGTTCAAGCGGATCATGGGGGAGCAGTGTACCGTTCATCCCCGCTACCCTTCCACCGCTCGCTGTGTCATCCTCCCGGCGCTGCCCCGCAGGGGGGTCCACGGATGGATCCAATTCCAGGAGGATTCGATGACGCGACGGTTCTCGACGTTTCTGCTCCTGCTGAGCGCGGTGATCATCATGGTGGGCTGCAGCGGCGACATGGTGAAGTCGGTGCTCGCCAACGGCGAGATGAAGACGAAACTGATGGACGCCATCGCGAGCGACAACGCGGTGGCCGGCGAGGTTCTCGACAAACTGATGAGCGGCGAGGGAACGCGCGAGCAGGTCGTCGAGAAGATCCTCGGGAACGGCGACGTGATGCAGTCGCTGATGGGCCGCATCGCGAAGGACCAGACGATGGTCGACGGAATCATGAATCTCGCCGTGCAGGACAGCACCATGAAGAGCCACCTCATGAGCGTGCTCCAGGGCATGCAGATGATGGCGAAGAAGTAGCGGAACCTACCCCGCCGACATTCGACGCGCGCAGGGGCCGTGGCGAAACGCCGCGGCCCTTTTCGTTGCCCTGGTCGCGGCGTATGCTCGACTCCGTTGCCGTGTTCGCGGTTCGGCTCCGCGCCGCGCCGAGTCGCCCGCCGTCATCGCACCTGATGGAGGAGGTGGCAATGCCCGAAGCACCCGTGTTCCTGCTCGTCGTCATCGGCCTTCTCGCCGGTCTCCTCTCGGGAATGTTCGGAATCGGCGGCGGCGTGGTGATCGTCCCCGCATTGGTCTACGTCGCCGGCTTCCGCCAGCACATGGCTACCGGCACGAGTCTCGCCGTGCTCCTTCCGCCGATCGGAATCGCCGCCGCCTATGAGTACCACCGATACGGCCATGTGAATGTGCGGGCGGC
>DASTSZ010000178.1:0-4759 GCA_035760425.1 Candidatus Eiseniibacteriota bacterium
GGTCGCGCGAACTTCGACCTCTACTACCACCTCATCGCGTCGACGGTCATCTTGAAGTCGCTCGCGAAGAAGGAGGCGTGGGAATTGTCTCAACCGGATCCGGAGGAGCTCGAGGAAGGGGAGGCGGTGGAAGGGGAGACGGTGGAAGGGGAGACGGTGGAAGGGGAGGCGGTGGAAGACGAGACGACCGAAGGCGACGACGACGCGGAACCGGGGGGCGCGCCCGCCGCGCGGCCCGTGGCGCATCCCCGATGACGAAACCCACGCACACGACGCCCGCCGTCCTGGTAGGCCTCTGCACGCACGGCCTGGCCATCGCGCGGTCGCTCGGCCGGCGGGGCATTCGCGTCGTCGCGCTCGAGAGCAACCGCACGCTCGCCGGCCGCCGCACGCGATTCGCCGAGGTCGTGGACGCCGAGAACATCAACGGCCCCGCCCTCATCGACGACCTCGTCCGGCTCCGCGAGCGTTTCCGCGAGAATCCGGTTCTCTTCATCACCAACGACAACATGGTTCGCGTCCTGGCCGAGGGCCTCGACCGGATCGCGCCCCTCTACCGGTTCCACTGGTCCGACCCGTCGGTCGTTCGCCGGCTCGTCGACAAGAAGGAGATCGAGGCGCTCGCCGGCGAGTGCGGTCTTCTCTACCCTCGATCGCTCCTCATTTCGAACGCGTCGGAGGTGGCGTCGCGGCGCGCCGAGTTCCGGTTCCCGATGGCCTTCAAGCCGACCAAGCCGCTCTCCGGATTCAAGGCGCTGAAGATCGAGTCGGAGTCGGAACTGGAGCGCGCGCTGCGGAAGTACGAGGGGACGATCAGCCACTTCCTGCTACAAGAGTGGGTGACGGGAATGGAGCCGAGCATCTACTTCGCGAACTTCTACTTCGACCGCGAGCACCGCCCGATCGCGAGTTTCGTCGGCCGGAAGGTGCGCGCGTTCCCGCGCAATCTGGGCGGGGCCTGCAGCGCGGAACCCGCCGACCGCCCCGACATCGCGGAGGAGGCGCTTCGCTTCTTCCGCTCGGTGCCCGTCCGGGGGCCCGCCTCTCTGGAGATCAAGGAGGACGACAGCGGCCGCCGCTTCGTCATCGAACCGACCATCGGACGGTTCGACTTCTACATCCTCTGCTGCATCGCGAACGGCGTCGACTTCCCGTACCTCTCCTACCTCTATCAGACGGACGCCGCGCCGCTCCCGCCGTCCAGGCAGGCCCCCGAGCGAGGAACGATGTGGGTCGACTTCCACAGCGATTTCCCCGCGCTCTTGTCGTCGCGTGGGATTCCGGGCGTGGGGAAGGAAGTGAGGGACTTCATCCTGCGGCCAAAGATCTTCGCGATGTGGGCGTGGGACGACCCGTGGCCGTCGATCCTCGAATGGCCGCGGAGCCTCGCGAGCTACGCGAGCCGCGTCCTACGTCGGTTCTCTAGGGCGCGCGGAGGTTGAGGGGAGCGCCCGGCGGGGTCGTGTCGGACGAGCCGCCGGTCGACCCGAGGGGCTTCGGCGCGGCGGCGAGGCGCCATCCCGGATTCGCACCCTGGCCCGCGTACGCCCCGCGATACCGGAAGTCGCCCTTCGAGGTCCCGTTGAAGTCCTTGTCGTAGTCCGCCTGGACGGCGAACGGCGAGAGGTCGAGAGGCGTGCCGCTGCAGGCGGCGCACGACGTCGACGGATAGAAGTCCATCTGGCCGAGGACCTCCGACGGGGCGGTGAAGTAGCTCGAACCGTCAGTGGGCGTCCCGATGAGATTGCCGCTCGCCGCGGGCGCGGCGCCGCTGATCGAGGGCCCGGCCGTGACGATCGTGTTCCCGCGAACATACCCGCCGTCGCGAGGTCCCACCGAGAAGTGGAAGCCGCCGCCCGCCGTGCTGTAGACCGTGTTGTTGTAGACGTGCGCGAGCTTGATCGGGCCGTTGTGGTCGGTGAAGAGGGCCGACACCTTGCCCCCGGCCGACGCGACGAAGACGTTGTCGTGGACGCTCATCCGCCCCGTGGCCTGGAGCAGCGACTCGTTCGGGTTCTTGTAGAAGAAATTCCCGTAGATCTCGTACATGTCCTGGCTTCCGACGCCGGTGTCGGGGAAGGGATCGACGAGGAGATTCGGACGCACGCCGGCCAGTTTCGACGGATCCCAGTCGTTCTTCTCCTTGATGAACACGTTGTGCCGGATGATCGTCCGATGCGGCTCCGGCGGCAGCGCGGCCGCCCACGCGAGGGAACCGTACGCCAGCTGGTTCTTGATCTCCATGTTGTAGCCGATCGTGTTCTGCACCAAATTGCCTTCGATGATCCCCGCGATGAAGGGCTGCGTCCCGTCTGAATTCCCGAGATAGAGCCCCGTGCCCGCCTCGATGATGCGGTTCCCGCGAATCGTCCAGTTCCACGCAGGGGACTTGGTCGAGATGCCCACCGTCCCTTGGCCCGCGTCCTGGCCGATGAAGGTGCAGTTCTCGATCAGGATGTGGTGCGTCGGATTGCCCTTCGCGTTCAGGCCGTCGATGGCGCTCAACCCGGCGCTGTCGATCGTGATGTTCTTCAAGGCGACGTAGGACGTGCCCCCGAGCTGCACCGTGTTGCAGCAGGTCGAGGTCGTGGTGATCGTCGCCGGGGGTCCGGAGGCGGGGCCCATGATGACGATCCACGCCGACGCGGTGCCGTTCTTGCCGTCGAGGGAGAGACGGTCGGGGTAGACACCGGACGGAAGGACGAGCGTGTCGCCCGCCACCATGGAGCTCACGAGCGACCGGTAGTAGCCCGCCTGGCCGGAGACGGCCGACGGATTCGCGACCAGCGTGCGAGCGGAGGCGGCGGACGGAATCGACGCCGCCACGACGAGGATCGCCGCCGCTGCCGTCAGGAATCGAGGGAAGTGCCTCACCAATCGCTCCAGGTTCGTCGCTCGCCCGTCAGCGCGCGAGCAGATTCGCCGGCGCCGATGGCTTCACGGTGTCGGCCGGGCCGGCCGCGGCGTGCTTGTAGAGGTAGACGGCCGCGCTCGAGCCGTTCTGCGCCACGTACATGATGACGCCGTAATTGCTCACCGCGGCGACCACCGGGCTCGTTCCGTGCGCCGTCGGGAGGGGCGGCATCTTGCCGTCGCCCGAAACGCCGATCTGGCGCCAGGTGTCGGTCATGATATTGAAGCCGTAGAAGATGCCGGTCATCTTCCGGTAGATGATGAACTCGCCGGTCACGGGGTCGGAGACGATGTTCGTGTGCTGGTCGTACTCGCCGACGCCGTACTCCCAGGGCGCGTTGGTGAGCCGCGTGCGCACCGGCGTCCCGTTCACGATCGCAACGCGGTACATGGCGAGCGAGTTGTTGCCGCCGCCGACGAGGAAGACGTCGTGCACGCGGTCGTACTCGTTGATGCTGTGGTAGTCGCCGATCGGCGGGAAGGTCGGGTAGGTCGTCGCGACGTTCACGACGGTTCGAGTCCCGGTGGCGTCGTTGTAATAGACGTCGTTCAAGAGATCCGCGTAGAGAAGCCCCGTGGGCGACTTCGCGATGCCCGCGATGACGGCGCGCGGAAGGCTCGGGAGCGTCGTCCAGGAGGCGCCGTTGCGCTTGTAGATGTTCACGCTGTCGTAGGGCTTGAAGTAGTGCGTGCCCGTGACGGGGTCCGCCGTGTTGCCGTCGTACCCGTGACCGCATCCGACCGTCAGGGGAAGCGGACCGTAGCTCCACGTATTCGACGCTTCGTCGTAGACGATGTTCCGGTACTGGCTCGTGCAGCCCGCTTCCTTCCCGATGTACATGAAGCGACGCTGGACCGGATCCCAAACGCCGCTGTCGGCCCAATCGAGGATCGAGCCGCCGGGGCTGTCGGGCTGCAGGTCGGCCGCGGTGAGTCCCGTCGAGATCGCCACGTAACGGCCCGGCTGGAGCGCGGCGGCCGCGTCCGAAAGCACGGACGCGGAGGCGACGGCCGGGGCCAGGATCCCGAGGGCGCAACCGAGGAATGTGAGCCGCCAAACGTTCATTTTGTTCTCCAGGGGTCGATGGCGCGGCGCAGCCGGAATCGTCGTCGAGATGTCGTTGGAAGTCCGGTAATCGCCGCGCAGTCGGTACGATACTGGATACTACGGAGTACCCACGAGACCCGATTTCGTTCCTGAACCCTGATGAACTTAGCACGTTCCGAGCCAGTCCGAGGGGACCCCCTCGAATCGCGCACTCGGCATCGCCGCTTGCGGCCTGCAATGACGTGGAGCGCCCCAGGATCGGCTCGACGCCGCAATCGCGTTGAAATGACATCCAGCCGGCGGGGGACGGTCGAAGTGTCGTGACCAGGGCACCACTCCTGTGGCGATTGCGCGCGCGCGTGCCGGGGCGCCCTGCACGCCTCGGGCGCCAAATCGCAACGGCCGGTGAATACCCGACCGGTCGCTTCGCATCCAACGGCAACCCGGACGCCCCGGCGGCCGCCGGACGGCGCCGGCGAGAACGCCGTCGAGCAATCATCGCCACAACGGCTTATGGGGTGCGCCTTGAGAACCCGCGTGGCATTGGATCAAATATTGCGTATGCTTCGACTGTCTAACGCTGCATGGGTTTAGCGTTCGAGCGGAGGGGATTGATGCGAGCGAGCCGCAGGGCTGGAGTGTCGCGGGGCCGAGCGACGGCGGGAATCATCGGGAGCCTGGCGATCATCGCGGCGGCCGGTCTTCTCATGGCGCCGTGCGCGCGCGCGCAATCGACGACCCCCAACAGCCTGAAGCTCCTCTGGATCGCCCCCGGCGACGACGGCGACCAAGGGCAGG
>DASTSZ010000179.1:0-6539 GCA_035760425.1 Candidatus Eiseniibacteriota bacterium
CTTCGGGTTGTTCTGCGCCAACACCATCGTGATCGCCGCCGTCAGCGTCGTCTTCCCGTGATCCACGTGGCCAATCGTCCCCACGTTGAGATGCGGCTTCGTCCGCTCATATTTCTGCTTCGCCATCGAAACGCTCCCTCCTTAGGGACCCGTTGGTTACTGCGGCTTCAAAAACTTCTGCGATGGGCGCACTCATGGCGCCGGACTTCCCGTGCGCTGCCTACCGCGTTGCGGACAATGGAGCCCACGAACGGAATCGAACCGTTGACCTTCTCCTTACCATGGAGATGCTCTACCGACTGAGCTACGTGGGCGGTGCTGCAGCGCTAGCGTGCTTTGGATCGCCGCGAATCGCTTCGACCCGACGTCGACTCGATTGCGCGACGGCGCCTACGTGATGCTTCGACTCAAGGCAGAAAACCCCAACCAGCCTCTCTCTTCCGTCGAAAAAGGCTGTGGGGACTGCGAGCCGATGAATGTATAAGCCGCGAAACTCCCAGTCAACAGGAAATTTGCGGGTTCGTGCCAGGCTCGAAACGAGTTCGCCGCGCCGCCGAAGGCGCCCGGATCGGGGGATCCGACCCATTGTACGTTGCGGCGGGGGCCCGTGGGACGCGCCGCGACGGGGAAAGTCGCGGTCGCCGCCCTGGTGATATCTTGGTAAGTTACTGCGATTAAAGCGACTGGCTACTGTGGAAAGATGTGGATGGAGAGAAATGGAGCGGGAAACGGGATTCGAACCCGCGACCCTCAGCTTGGAAGGCTGACGCTCTAGCCACTGAGCTATTCCCGCTCAAATATGTAACTTACGCTTGATTCACCGCCCGCGGCGACGGGGGCGCCCCGAGGGGGGAGCCGCTGGCCACATTATACTAGGAGGTGGTGGAGGGGGAAGGATTCGAACCTTCGAAGGCTAAGCCGGCAGATTTACAGTCTGCTCCCTTTGACCGCTCGGGAACCCCTCCGGCATTTGCGTTGGCGAGACGATGGTGGAGCTGGCGAAGGGACTCGAACCCCCAACCGCCTCATTACAAATGAGATGCTCTACCAATTGAGCTACGCCAGCGCCGTCCCGCCGTCCGATGTTCGATCGGCGCGAAGGCCCCGGAGTGTACTTACGAGTCGGCCGTTCGTCAACGCTAGGCGCTCTCCTCCGGGGTCCGCTCCTCGCTCTCCAGCCGCGTGAGGCCCGGTCCGTCCGATGTCGAAACCCAGACCGGGAGTGTCTCCGCCTTCAATTTGTTGCGGAGCGTGCGCTCGTTGATCCCGAGAAGCTCCGCCGCCTTCGCCTTGTGCCCGCCCGTCTTCTTCAACGCGCGATGGATCGCGAGCCGTTCGAGCGTGCGGATGTCGAGCACGTCCTCCGCGGGCGTGCGACCGCCGCCGTCCCACGATCCGTTCGGCCCCGAGTCCGCGCCCGCACTCGTCGTCTGCGCCACTCCGTAGGGAACGCGGCCGAACGCTTCCGGCGTGAGGGCCGCGCCTTCATGAAGAATCATGGCGCGCTCGACCGCGTTCGCCAGTTCGCGGACGTTGCCGGGCCAGGGACGCTTCCTCAAGTAGTCGAGCGTCTCGGGCGGAATCGCGGGCGACTTCATGCCGAGTTGCCGCGCGGTCCAATCGACGAAGGTCTCCACGAGCCGCGGAATGTCGTCGAGGCGCTCGCGCAGCGGCGGCGTGCGGATCGAGACGACGGCGAGGTGCCCGTACAGCTCACGTGAGAAGCGGCCGGCCTCCACTTCCGCCGGCAGATCGCGATGGGTGGTCGAGATCGTGCGGACATCGATCGGGATCGGGTGCGTGCCGCCGATCCGCAGAACCCGCTTCTCCTGGAGCGCGCGGAGAAGTTTGCCCTGCATGTGGAGGGGAATTTCCGAGACTTCGTCGAGGAGGATCGTGCCGCGCGACGCGCGTTCGAGCGCGCCGACGAAGACCGGGCTGCCGGCGCCGACGGCGTTCGGCTCGTGTCCGAAGAGCGCGTTCTCGACGGAGTTCTCCGGCGTGGCGGCGAAACTGATTCGCACGAACGGCTGATCGTAGCGCGGGCTCCGCGCGTGGATCTCCCGCGCGAAGAGCGACTTTCGCGTTCCAACCTCTCCGTGCAGGAGAACGGAGGCGCCCGTGGGGGCGACGACGTCGAGCGCTTCGAGGAGATCGCGGAGCGCCTCGCTCTCGCCCACGATCACGCGCGGGCCGCGGAGCGAGGTGATCTCGCGGCGCGACTCTTCGTTCTCGCGGCGGAGACGATCGACGATGAGCGCGCTCTTCACGGCGAGTTGCACCGATTCGGCGCGAAGCGGCTTCGTGAGGAAGTCGACGGCGCCGTGGCGCGTCGCGGCTTGCGCATGCTCGGCGGTGGAATAGCCCGACATGACGATGGCCGGGATGTTCATCCCCTCGCTGCGAATGTAGTCGAGGAGTTGGAGCCCGTCGCGGTCGGGCATGACGCAGTCGGCGATGAGGAGATCGATCCGCACGCGGGAAAGGATCTCGATCGCCTCGCTCACGCTTCCGGCCGTGTGAGGCTCGTGACCCATGTCGCGCAGGAATCGGTCCAGCAGCGCGCAGACGGAGGATTCGTCGTCCACGCAGAGGATGGCGGCCACGTCTGGCTCCCTTCTACCCCCCGGTAGTAGTCCGCGGTCGACGCCGTCTGCCTCGAACGTGTCGGGCAAAGCGATATCGGCCTCGGTTTCCAACCGAGCAGAGAGCCCCGCAGAAAGGATGGCACCGTTAAAGGGCGAATGCGTATGAAAAAATGGCAGGCGGGGAAAGAATTCCTAAGCGATTGGGAATCTGTGTCCGATTCGACGCGGAACGACGAGCTAGGCCGGAATTTTCTTCCGGTTTCCGGCGGAGGGCGCGTTGCGCAGCGGCGAGAGAATCGGCGCGACGGGCATCTCGGTGTCCTTACCCACGCCCCCTTCGCTCTCGAGCGCGCGCGCGATCGTGAAGTGGAAGCGGCTCCCGTGCCCTAGTTTGCTCTCCGCCCAGAGCCGGCCGCGATGCGCTTCGATGATGCCCTTGCAGATGGCGAGACCGAGACCCGTGCCCCCCCGCTCGCGCGTGGCCGCCTCCTCCACCTGGTAGAACTTTCCGAAGATGCGGTGCAGATCCTCCGCGGCGATCCCCTTCCCCTGGTCGCTCACGATCACCTCGATCTCGTGTTCGTGCTCCACGAGCTCGATCGTCACGCGCCCGCCCGGGTTCGAGAACTTGATGGCGTTCGACATGAGGTTCTCGAGCACCTGCTGAATGCGCCCGCCGTCGGCCGCGGCCATGAGGGGCCGTGACGGAAGGCGCGCGTCGATCTCGATTCCCTGCCCGCCCGGCAACTGCGGCACCCAGAAGAGACACTTCTCCACGAGTTCGTTGATCGACGTGGGCATGAGCGACACCTTCAGCACGCCGGCCTCGATCTTCGAGATGTCGAGAATGTCCTTCACGAGCCGGATCAGCCGCTCCACCGACTCCTGGCAGAACGCGATCAACTGCCGCTGATCCTCGGTGTATTCGAATTGCTTGCTCCCGACCAGGAGATCGAGGCTGCTCTTCATCACGGTGAGCGGCGTCCGCACCTCGTGCGACGCGATGGAGAGGAACTCGCTCTTCGACCGGTCGAGCTCGCGCACCTGCTCGAAGAGCCGCGCGTTCGCGACCGCCGCCGAGACCTGCGCGGCGAAGAGGCGAGCGAGCGACACCGCGTCGGCGTGGAAACTCTCCTGCTCGCCGAGCACGAGGAGAATTCCGATCGTCTGGTCGTTCACGCGAAGCGGCGCCGCGATGGCGTAGCTCGACGGCTGCGTGAGCAGGAAGCCGAGGCCCGCGGTCTCGAACTCGACGCGCGCGAGGAGCCGCGTCTCCGCGCCGAGGACGGCTTCGATGCTCTCGGGCGAGGCGTCCCACGACGCGTCGTCCACCGCGTCTCGCCCCACGCGCGACCAGAGGCGGATGCGCCCCTCGCGCCGCGCGGCCGCGCCGGCGATCGATTCCGTGCCGCCGCAGATCTCGGCCATGCCGCGCGCCGCCACTTCGAGCGTGGCCGGAAGTTCGAGCGTGGCCGCCGCCTCCGAGCCGATGCGATGGAGATCGCGGAGCCGCGCCTGCTGCGCCGCGTCGCGCTGCTGCGACGCCTCGAGGCCCGCGGCCATCTGATTGATGGCGTCGCCCAGGGCGCCGATTTCGTTCCGCGTCTTCGTCTCGACGCGGGCGCCGAGTTCCCCCTTCGAGATCGCCTCGACGCCGCGCAGCAGCTCCTGAAGCGGCCTCGTCACCCAGCGGGAGACGACGGCGCTCGCGATGATGCTGGCGAAGAGCCCGAGGAGGAAGATGGCGATCGAGACGTAGCCCAGGAGCCGCGCCTCCGCCAAGAGCCCCGCCGCGCTCATCTCCACGACCGCGAGGCCCACCGACTCGCCCTGCTTCCCGCGAATGGGCGAGATGGCGACGACGCGCGCGCGATCGACGCGATCGAGTTCAAGGATGCGGCAAGTCGGCGATTCCATGCCGTCGTGAAGGAGCGACGCCGGGACGTTCTCCGGCGGCGGAGATCCGATCGGGAGCCGGCCGCCCTGCAGCGCCTCCTCGTTCACGATCGGCGCGGCGCCGCCCATGTCGACCACGACGCCCCACTGCCCCAGGCCGCCCGTGGGGGCGAGCGTGAAGAGGTGGTAGATCGCGGGGTTCGCGCGGCGGAGCGCGCTCAGGTCTTCCACGATGGCGCGGAAGCCGGGGGAATTCATGTCGGACGCGCGGCGGATCGAGCGATGCTCGTCCACGTTCACGAGTGCGGCGGCGGTTTCGGAGGCGGTGGTGGCGGTGCCGATGAGTTGGCGACGGAGGGAGGCCTGGCCGTTTTGGTAGAGAAGGACGGTGGCCAGCGCGAGAAAGGTGGTTCCCACGGCGAGGAACAACACCTGCAGTTCCGTCTGGAGCGTCCTCGGTTTTCCGAAGAGCTGCATGGGGCGCGGGGCCTCGCGTGGTGGCGTGTGAAATCAGCGTTTACGCCGGGCGATCGTCCCCCCTTTCGCGTCCTCGAGGGTGTAGCCCAGCGCGAGAAGCTCGTCCCTCAATATATCGGCGCGTTTCCACTCCTTCTGCAGCCTGGCCTCATCCCGTTGCCGCACAAGAGCTTGCACCGCTTCCGGGACCTCCTCCTCGGGGGCCTCCGTGGCTGCAAAGAGCCCGATGGTGGCGCCGAGTCGGACGAGGGTCTTCCCCGCCGCCGCGGCCGCGGCGCGATCGTCGGCGGTGGCGCCCGGCGCGTCGGCCACGCGGTTGATCTCCTTTGCGAGTTCGAAGAGATGGCCCTGCGCCTTCGCCGCGTTGAAGTCGTCGTCCATCGCCTCTTCGAAATTCGCGGCAAGCGCCGCCGTCTGCGCGGCGAGCGGCGAGCGCGTGGCGTCCCCGCCGGCGGCGTTCGCTTCCGCGCGCGCGGCCTTCGCGATCGCGTCGCGGAGCCGGGCGTACGCGGTGCCCGCCTCGCGAAGCCGATCCTCGTTCCACTCGATCGGGCTCCGATAGTGCGTCGACTGGAGATAGAAGCGCACGACGTCGGGCTCGAACTCGCGCAGCACGTCCTCGATCAGGAAGAAGTGCTTCGTCGACTTCGACATCTTCTCGCCGCCGAGATTCACCATCCCGTTCTCGACCCAGAAGTCGACGAAGGGCTTCGCGTTCGCCGCCTCCGACTGCGCCTTCTCGTTCTCGTGATGCGGGAAGATGAGGTCCTGGCCGCCGCCGTGGAAGTCGAGCGTCTCGCCGAGATACTTCATCGCCATCGCGCTGCACTCGATGTGCCAGCCCGGACGCCCCGGTCCCCAGGGGCTCGGCCACGACGGCTCGCCCGGCTTGGCGCCCTTCCAGAGCGTGAAGTCGAGCGGATCCTTCTTCGACTCGCCCACCTCGATGCGCGAACCGGAGCGGAGGTCGTCGACGTTGTGCCCGGACAACTGCCCGTAGTCGCGATAGGAGCGGACGTCGAAGTAGACGTCGCCCGCCGACGCGTAGGCGTGGCCGCGTTCGATCAGTTTCTGGATGAGCGCCTGGATCTCGTCGATGTGCTCGGTCGCGCGCGGGTAGTGCGTGGCCGGCTTGATCTGCAGGCGCACGGCGTAGTCGAGATACGCCTTCTCGTTTCGGCGCGAGACGTTCTCGTAGTCGACGCCCTCGGTGGCCGCCTTGGCGATGATCTTGTCGTCGATGTCGGTGAAGTTGTAGACGTAGGTCACGACGTAGCCGCGCGACTCGAGCCAGCGGCGAATGACGTCGCCCGAGATGGAGGAGCGCATGTGCCCCACGTGCGGCTTGTCCTGCACCGTCATGCCGCAGGTGTAGATCCCGACGCGGTCGCCCGGTTTCTTCTCGAAGGGGAGTTTCGCTCGGCGGCGCGTGTCGTAGACGCGAAGGCTCACGTGGTGGTCTCTCCCGCGGCCGCGGCGTGGAGGGCGATGCCCTCCGCGCGGAGCCGGCGAATGGCCGCGAGCCGGAGCGCGCGGGTGGCCGGGTGTCGATTCTCAGGACGGGTTCGTCCCTGGATG
>DASTSZ010000180.1:0-5868 GCA_035760425.1 Candidatus Eiseniibacteriota bacterium
ATCGGAGGCGTCGAGCACGCCATCCTGCACCTCCTCTACTCACGCTTCATCGTGAAGGTGCTGCGCGACCTCGGCATGGTCTCGTTCCCGGAACCCTTCGAGCGTCTCTTCACGCAGGGCATGATCACGAAGGACGGGCACAAGATGTCGAAGTCGAAGGGGAACGTCGTGCCGCCCGACGCGCTCCTGAAGCGCTACGGGGCCGACACCGTGCGCCTCTACACGCTCTTCATCGGGCCGCCGGAGAAGGACGCCGAGTGGAACGACCGCGGCGTGGAGGGGGCCTACCGATTCCTCACGCGCTACTGGAAGATGATCGAGGATGTGGCTGGAAGCCAACCGGTTGGAGCCTCGGAGGCGAAGGCCTCCGCGGCCGGCGCCGGCTCGCCGGAGTCCGTCTGGGCGGAGTCCGGACCGGCTCGCGACCTGCGCCGCCGGGTCCACCAGCTGACGCGGCAGGTCTGCGACGACATGGACCGCTTCCACCTGAACACGGCGGTCAGCGGGCTCATGCAGCTCGTGAACGCGGTCCAGGAATTCCAAGGGGCCGGCGGAGATCTGCGCTCGCCCGAAGTCCGGGAAGCCGCGGGGATCGCCACCCGGCTCCTGGCGCCCCTGGCCCCGCACACGGCGGAAGGCGCCTGGGAGGCCCTGGGACACACGACCTCGGTCGCCCTGTCGTCATGGCCCGCGCCCGATCCGAACGCCCTGGAGAGCGCCACGAAGAGCCTGGTCGTCCAGGTGAACGGCAAGCTGCGGGCGCATGTGACGGTCCCGGCCGACGCCGATCGGGAGACCATCCAGAAGGCGGCGATGGCGGACGAGAAGGTCGCGAAGATGGTCGAGGGGAAGACGGTGGCCCAGGTGATCGTCGTTCCGGGCCGATTGGTGAACATCGTCCTGCGGTAGACGGGGCGCTCGGCCCCCGATTCGATGTTTACATAATACTCATTATACGACAAACCCTAGAGCTTGGGGGTGGGCTCCTCCCGGCGCTCCGAGTCGAGATCCGCCGCCTTCGGCTCGGCCAGGTCCCCGAGCCGGTCCCGCACCTGCTGCGTCAGGGTCGCCAGCTTCTCCAGGACGAACCCGGCGTGCTTCGTATTCTCCTCCACGGCCAGGATCACCTCGATCGACTGGGCCAGGAATACGACATAGAGAAAGAAGAGCCCGCCCGAGGCCCCGTACTTCACCCAATCCCAGATCTCCTCCGTCGACCCGCCCAGGATGGCCCGCGCGATCCCGACGGGCGTGATCAGGATGGTCAGGCCGAGCGCGACCCAGCCGACGACGGAGAGGACTTTGCAGAGACGGCGAAGGAGCCAGAAGCGACGTTCGGGTAGCCAAGCCATGAATGGTTAGAACGGCACCTTCTCGATGCCGTCTCCGAGGAACGGGATCCGCGCGAACGTGCCGCTCGCGCCTTTCGCGACGCCGTAGACCGTCACGGCGAGGAGCAACAGACCGACCGCCAATCGGGCCGTCGCGGTGACGAGCAGCCCGAGGAACGGGATGAGACCGACCGAAACGTCGAGAATCCAGAGGCCGGCGCAGGCCGCGAGTTCGACCCCGAAGAGGATCAGTCCCTGGCGGGCGTGAAACCGGACGTAGCGATTCGTGGGAGCCGCGGCGAATCCGACGAAGCAGAGCGCCGGCAGATAAGCCACGGCGGCGAGGATGCGGCCATCCTCGATCTCTTCGCGGCTCGCGTCCTCGAACCGGGGCGCGTCGGACTCCGTCGGCACGCCTGAATGATCGCATCCGCGCGCCGCGGGGGTCAAGTCGCCGACCAGTGCGTGAGGCGCCGGTCGGCCGCGGGCCGTTCCACCCGAAACGAACCGTCCCGAGGCACCACGGCCGCCCGCCGGCCCGCCCGTTCGAGCGCGAGCCGCCAATCGAGCGACTCCCCCGGCGCGATTCCGAAACGCTCGAACGGAAGGCGCGCTTCGACGTGCCGGCCGCGGACGTACGCGCCGCCTTCGGCGTCCGCCGGAGCCCCTCCGCGATCGCCGGGGTCCGCGACGGTCCACGCCGGCGTCCCGGACGGCGCGCCGGCGAGCGGGATGACCGCGGCCCGGGCCGGCCGCGCGGCGCCGACCGACTCGACCACGAGGCGCGCGGTCTCGTCGGGCGCCGCGTCGTCGAGCGTGACGCGCACGTAGAGCGAATGTTCGTCGACGCCGTAGCGCAGATCCCGAACGGCGACGTCGGTCTGGTGCATGCTGCCGGACGTCGCGGCGGGATCGACCCGCACGGCGCCGCGCCACTCGTGGAAGTCGGACTCGCGTCCGTCGAGCCGCGGCCGAACGTAGGGCGCGGCCGGCGCCGAGGCTCCCGGCGCGGGCGCGAGTCGAAGCGTCCGGCGGAGCCGCGCGGGGACCTCCAGTCCGAGCGCCTCGTAGACGCGCGCGACGTGCGAACGGAAGAGACGGTCGAACTCCGCGGCGTGCGCCGTCGGATGATCGTCGCCGTACCACCAGAACCAATCGCTCGCCTCGGCGGCGTGGAGCGAATCGCGCGCGGCGGCGGCCGCCGCCTCCGGGACCCCGCGCTCGATCGCGGCCCGAAGCGCGTCCCGCGCGTGATGGATCTCCGTCCATCCGCGATTCTTCTCCTCGTGCCCCACCCAGATGGCGAGATCGGCCCGGATCCACGACCCGACCGGAATCGCCGTGAGGGTCCCCCGCGGCGGCGCCGCGGCGAGCGCCTCGCTCACCGTCACCGCTTCGATGTCGGGCGCCGCCTCGAGCGCGCCGTAGAGCGCGTCGAGGAACGGGCCGCCGTCCGACTCGTACGACTCCCAGCAGTTCTCGCCGTCGAGGATCACGGTCACGATCGGCGGTTCGCCGCTCGGCGCGGCCGCCGCCGTCTCGCGCACGCGCGCCACGAAGTCGGCGGCGGCGGCGCGCGGCTCCTGGTGCATGTACGTGAAGCCAATGAGATCCGAGAGCCGCCGGTCGCGGAAGAGCATCGCCAGCGGACGCGCGACTCCCGAACCGGTCGCGACCGACCAGGCGCGAAGCCGAGCCGCGGGGTCGCCGGCGAGCGGATTCCCCTCGGCGGCGAGCGCGCGGGCGAGCGTCTCCTCGTCGGAGGCGGCCCAGCGGAATCCCTCGGCCTCGAGAATGGCGAGCGACTCGCGGCTCACGGCGCCCTCGGACGGCCAGACCCCCGCGGGCGCCGCGCCGAAGCGCGCCTCGTGCGATCGACGCGCGGCGCGCGCGTGGGCGACGGCGTCCTCCGGCGCGCGGCTTCGCGGCCGCGGAAGCGCGATGGAGGCCGACACCTCGCGCGGCGCGTCGGTGTCGCAGAGGAGCGGCAGGATCGGATGGTGATACGGCACCGTGGCGATCTCGATCTGCCCGCGCTTCAAGGCCGCGCGGTAGAGCGGGACGATCCGGCCGGCCTGCGCGACGCCCCAATCGAGGAGCGACTGCTTCTGCGCTTCCGTGAAGTCCCTTCCCTGCTTCCAGAGCGCGCGAATCGGTTCCGCCGCGCGGTAGGTCGGATCGACCCAGGCGAGGTGGAACCAGGTCTGCAGATCGCGCAGCTCGGCCGCCGTCAGGGGCGGCCCGCCCGCGGACTCCTCGGCGGCGCGGGTTCGAAGTTCGCGGTAGCGCGCATAGGGTTCGAGCATGCGGGCGGACTGCACGTGGAAGAATTCGCGGAGAAGGAATCGGCGGTCGGCGTCGGAGAGCGTCGCGGGCGCCGCGCGCGCGGTCGCGAGATGCGGATCCTCGGTCGCGGGATCGCCGGCGGCGATGGCGTCGAGTTGCTCGAGGAGGATCGGGGTGAGCGTGAACGTGACGTGGACGCCGGGGTGCGCGTCGAGCGCCGCCACCATGTCGCCGTAGTCCTTCGTGGCGTGGAGGCGCGTCCAGGGTAATACGAAGCGGCCCGTCGCGGGATCGCGGTAGCTCGGCTGGTGCATGTGCCACACCAGCGCCAGCCGGACCGGAGCCTCCACGGGCCGCGAGCCGCCTACGCCTACGGTGTGGCGGCGCCTTGGAACTCGCCGATGCGCGCGTTGGCCGCGTCTTTGATCGGCTGCTCCGCGAGCGGGAGCGCCACGACGGCCTTGTAGACCTCGATCGCCTTCGCCGTCTGTCCGCCGCGCAGATAGCAGCGCGCCTGCGCGAGCATGGCGCGACCGCGCTCGTTGTCGGTCTCGGAGCGTTTCGCGGCGTCGCCGTAGGCGGCCGCGGCTTCCGCGAACGCCTTGTTGTTCTCCTGCGCCGCGGCGAGGCCCCAGACGCCCGCGAGCGCCGCGCTCTTGTCGCCGCCCGCCTTGTCGATGTACTTCTGATACCAGGTCGCGGCTTCGGCCGGCTTCCCCTGGGCCATCGACGCGTCGCCGAGATAACGCATCGCGTCGCGCGCCGCCGACGTTCCCGCCGAATTGTCGATCAGTTCCTTCAGCATCGGGCTCGCCGTCACGTAGTCGCCCTGGGCCATCGAGAGCACGGCGCGGAAGAGCTCGCTCTGCGCCTTCTCCTCGGACTGCGCGCGGGTCCGCATGACGAAGACGGCGAGCACGGCCACCAACACCACCGCGCCGACGCCGATCAGAATGGCGCGGCCATGACGCTCCCACACCTCGGTCGCGCGGAACGCGGCCGTGACGAGGGCGTCCTCTTTGATCGAACGCTTGGTCATCTTCTGGTGCTTCACCAGATGAGTCGACATGTCTGTATCTCCCTTGGGGTTGAGCCCCCGAGTCTACCCGCCGGAGGCGCCCTCTGTCAAACGGACTTCCCCGCCTTCGTCTCCGGCACGGCCGCCAGGAGCGCCGCGGCGACGAGCCGCGCTTCGGTGTCGAGCGCGCGCTGGCGAATGGCCGCCGCCAGTTTCCGCTCCCAATCTTCTTTGAGCTGGAGCATGCGCCCCGCTTCCCGATCCTCGGCCCGGCGGCGCCGGCCCGAGCGTTCCTCGGCGATGAGCGAACGGAAATGCACGGAGAGCTGCCGCATCTCGCGGTGCAATTCGCGCCGCATCTTGTCCTCGTAGGGCTTCATGCGCTGGCGGATGCGGGACTCGAGCAGCCGGAGCCCGCGGATCCACGCGCCGGCGAGCGCTTCGGGGTCGGGCGGCGCGAGCCGCGCGCGCTCCTCCGCCGTCGCCTCGCGGAACGCCGAGTCGGCCGGCCGGCCGCCGAGCGCGCGCGCGCCGAGCGGGAGCGTCTGTGTGAGCAGTTCCTCGGAGACGTCGTCGCTGCCGTAGCGAATCCGCCAGTGGAGCCGCACCCAGTACTTCGGCTCGGCCGCCGCCGCGCCCCGCGTCGCCGGCACGTGGGCCACGAGCCGCGTGACCGCGCCGCGGGAGCGCCCGAGGAGCAGGATGCGCTCCGTGAGGGCGGCGTCGTTCTCCGCGCCGCGCGCCGCGCGTCCGGCGGGCGAGGCGAGGATGCGGACGCGCTCCGCGCCGAGTTCCTTCGCGAGCGCCGGCGGCAGATCGGCTTCCCACGCCGTGCCGCGGCGGTGCACCGTCGCCTGCTGCGACTCGAGGATCGCGGCGAGGAGATCGGGAAGCTCCGAGCGCTCCGGCCCGCGGCGGTTACGGCGCGGTTTCATCGGTCGACAAGCCGTCGAGGAGTTGGCGGTCGAGTTCCTCGACCGCGTCGTAACGCTTCCGTCCCACCAGGAGCGCGGCGCCGAGCTTCGAGAATTCCCGCTCGAGGTCGCGATCGCCGCGGGCCTGGGCCCAGATCGAGAAGACCGCGTCCTCGAAGGAGCCCGCTTCCGCGAACGGGCCGAGCACCATGTCGAGGTCCCCGATGACGCTTCGGAAGAGGTTGATCTTCTCGTGCACGATCTCGAGCACGTAGGCCTCGACCGTGTTCCGCGCCGTGAAGTTGAAGACGTGGACGTC
>DASTSZ010000181.1:0-22528 GCA_035760425.1 Candidatus Eiseniibacteriota bacterium
CCGCGCTTCGGGCCGCGTCGCGACCACCTTCCGTGCTTGCCCTCGGCGTCCGCTCTTCATAGGCTCCCTTCCATGGTCACCGATCGAAGCTCCGAAACGCGGTCCGCCGTCCTATCTGCCATCGGCATCAACGGTTGGTTCCTCCAGTGAAAAAGAAATCGGCGAAGAAGGGGGGTGCGAAGGCCCCTCGGAAGCCCGCCCGGAAGACGCCCGCGAAGACGCCCGCGAAATCCGCCAAGGCCGGCAAGGGTCCGAAGTCCTCCAAGCGAATCGCGTCGAAACTCCCGCCCAAGTCCTACCCGCCGGTGCCCGACGACGGCCCCCTGATCGGCGCCCACATGAGCGTGGCCGGCGGACCGGCCACCGGAATCGAGCGCGCGTTGGCCGTTCGGGCCCGGGCGCTCCAGATATTCACGAAGAACGCGAGCCAGTGGAAGGGAAAGCCGATCACGGACGAGGAGGCCGCCGCCTTTCGCGCCGCGTGGGCCGCGAGCGGCCTCGCGCCGGTGGTGGCGCACGACTCCTACCTCATCAACCTGGCCACGCCCGACCGCGCGCTCCGCAAGCAGTCGGTGGAGGCGCTGGCGGACGAACTCCTCCGCTGCGAACTCCTGGGCGTCGCCTTCCTGGTGGCGCATCCCGGCGCGCACGTCGGCTCGGGCGTCTTGGAGGGGTGCGATCGCGTGTCGGAGTCGATCAACGAGGCTCGCGCGCTCGCGCCGGCGCCCGACGTGATTCTCCTCCTCGAGACGGTCGCCGGCCAGGGCACGACCCTCGGGCGGAAGTTCGAGGAGCTGGCGCGCATGCGAAGCGGCGTGGCGCGGCGCGATCTCGTGCAGTTCTGCCTCGACACCTGCCACGTCCACGCGGCGGGCTACGATCTCACCACCGACCAGGGCTACGAGGAGACGTTCCGCGAATTCGACGCGATCCTCGGACTCGAGTCGCTCCGCGCGTTCCACGTGAACGACTCGAAGAACGAGCGCGGGAGCCACGTCGACCGTCACGAGCATATCGGCAAAGGAAAAATCGGATTGGCCGCGTTCGCGCGACTGATGCGCGACCCGCGCTTCACGGCGGTGCCGAAGATTCTGGAGACGCCGAAGGGCGCCGACGGCGTGGTGATGGATCGCAGGAATCTGGCGCTCCTGCGAAGCCTCGCGGAGCCGCCGGGCGGAACGACGAACGAGCCTCGGCGCGCGGCGCACTAACGCGCGGCGCCTCGGAAGGGCCTAGTAGCCCTTGTCCTCTTCTTCCTCTTCCTCGTCCTCTTCCTCGCTGGCCGCGGCCTCTTCGAGCCCCTTCTCTTCCTCGTACTCGAGCATGAAGTACTCGCGGAAGGGGTCGACCAAGTCGTTGAACGCCTTGTGAGGACTCGCGACGCCGTACTCGCGGAGCTTCTCGCAGATCTCCCCGATCAGCGCGTCCATCCTCGCGGAGAGGTTGGTCTCGGCGATCAGCCGTTCGACGATGTCTTTGTCCTGGTCGTTCGGGCTCATGGAGTCGCTCCTTTGAGGTGGGTTCGCCCGGCCGGTGGACCGGCCTGGGAGCCGCACTGATTATATCAAACCCCAAAGAAAAGCGCCGGGTCCGCGGTTGCCCGCGGAGCCCGGCGAGATACGGCGGCCACCAGCCGTAGGGGGCCGGCACGGTTACCTGCCGCATCGTCTCCTCCACAGGTCGCCGCAGGGTGGGACGAGGCGGCGGCCAAAGCCCCGCTCGCAGTAGGAGCCGAGGCGGGCCCGCGAATGTCCGTGGTATTCGGGGCCGACTCGGGTTCTAGGGCAAGAGGCGTGCCCTCTCGCGCGGCGGCGTCCCCGGCGGCGTAGGGTATTGTCAGGTAAGCCGTTCCGGTGGCGGCCGAGCCCGGCGACCCGCGACCCGGGCGGAAGGCCGCGCTGACAAATTGGCGCGCCACGGCCCGGTTTGTCAGGACGAGGCGCGTGGCTTGACTTCGCGGCGGTCCAAAGGGACGATGCGCGCCCGTGAGCCCCGACGAGACAGCGCCACCCGCCTCCAAGCCGATGAGCGTCGCGCGCGCCGCGGGGATCATCTCGCTGGCGACGTTCCTGAGCCGAATCATGGGGCTCGTGCGCGAGCAGGTCTTCGCCGCGCAGTTCGGCGCGGGCTTCGCGGTCGATGCCTTCCAGGTCGCCTTCCGCGTGCCGAATCTCCTCCGCGATCTCTTCGCCGAGGGCGCCATGAGCGCCGCGTTCGTGCCGACGCTCACGAAGGCGCAGCAGGAGGGCGGCCCCGAGGCGGCCATGCGCCTCGCGAATCTCGTCATCAATTTCCTCCTCGTCGCCCTCTCCGCGCTCTGCCTCGTCGGGATCCTGACCGCGCCCTGGATCGTGGGGCTCCTGGCGCCCGGCTTCGGCGAGATCCCCGGAAAACTCGCGCTCACGACGCTCATGACGCAGATCATGACGCCGTTCCTGCTCTTGGTGTCGCTCGCCGCGGCGGTGATGGGCGTCTTGAACACGCGGCGCGTCTTCTTCATCCCGGCGGTGGCGCCGGTGCTCTTCAATCTCGGTCTGATCATCTCCGGCTTCGCCATCGCGCCCTTCATGCCGCGCGTCGGACTCGACCCCATCGTCGGCATGGCGTTCGGCGCGCTCCTCGGCGGAATCGGGCAGCTGGCCATCCAGCTCCCCGCGCTGCGCGAGCAGGGATTCCGCTGGCGGCCGATCATCTCCTTCCGGGATCCCGGCGTGATCCGCGTCGTCACCCTCATGGCGCCCGCCGCCATCGGCATCGCCGCCGCGCAGGTGAACGTCTTCACCAGCACCTTCCTCGCCTCCACGCTCCGCGAGGGGTCGGTCTCCTGGCTCAACTACGCGTACCGCCTCATGCAGTTGCCGATCGGCCTCTTCGGCGTGGCGATCGCGACGGTGACGCTGGCCGAGGTCTCGCGCCACGCGGCCGCGAAGAACATGACCGACCTGAAGGCGACGATCGGGCTCTCGCTCCGGCTCGTCCTCTTCCTCACGCTTCCGGCCACGCTGCTCCTGGTCGTGATGGCGCAGCCGATCGTGGCGCTCCTCTATCAGCACGGCCGCTTCAGCTCGGCCGACACGGTGCTGACCGCGCACGCGCTCTGGGCCTACGCGGTCGGACTGTCGGCGTTCTCCGCGGTGCGCGTCATGGTGCCGGCCTTCTACTCCCTCAACATGGCGCGCGTGCCGGTGACGATCTCCATGATCACGATCGGCGTGACGGTCGGGCTCTACTTTGTCCTGATGGGGCCGCTCCAGCACGCGGGGCTCGCACTCGCGACGTCGATCGGTTCGCTGCTCAATTTCGCGATGCTCTTCTACGCGCTCCGGCAGAAGGTCGGCGCGCTGGGGGCGAGGACGCTCGCGACGGCCGCCTTGCGCATCTTGATCGCGTCGGCGCTGGCGGCGGGCGCGGCGTGGTCGGCCGCGACGGCGCTCGGGCACGGGCATGAACTGGCGAGTGTTCCCTATCGCCTGCTCGTCGTCGGGGCGGGATTTCTGGCCGCCACGCTCGTCTATCTCGCCGCGTGCACGGTGCTTCACGTCCCGGAGGTGAAGTCGGTGGCGGAGACGGCGGGGCGGATCTTCGCGAGGAAGCGGGGATGAGGCGACTTCGGAGCGGGGTGATCGTGCGCCGGACTTGGGCGGCGTGGGCAATGGCCGCCATCGCCGTCGCGTCGCTCGCCGCGGCCGCCGCGCCTATGACGACCCACGCGGGGACGGTGATGGTGATCGAGGACTTCGCGCCGATGCGGATGATCCCCTCGGCGAGTTCGCCGCGAAAGGCGTACGCGCCGCTCGGGCTCCTCTTGAAGACGCGCCGCGTCTCGTCGAGGGGCGACTTCATCGAAGGCACGAACGGGGAAACGCGCGCGTTCGAGGATCCCGCCTGGCTCCATTATTGGGTGCGCCCCGGGAGCATCCTCGAGGAGCCCGGCGATACGAAGATCTCGCTCGATCTCGTCGTGCACCAGCATTCCGGCCCGCCGGAACGAAGCGCGCGCGCCGACTTCCCCGGACGCCGGTATTCGGTGGCGCAATTTCTCGCGGACTCGACCGCGCTGCCCGACTCCTACTATGTTTCCGCGAACCCCCACGACGACCGAAGCCCGTGGGGCGGCGAGGCGCAACTCCTTCCGCCGACGGCGGACCGATTCGATCCGCCGGGCCTCGAATCCCGAAAGAAGGCGCTTCGCGGGGAGACCCAGCTGCATCTATACGTATCTCTACTCGGTCCGAAGCCGATCCGGTCGGTGCGCGAACGGCTCGCGGTCGCGCGGGTGCTGGTGACCACGCCGGGCTGCGGCGATCTGGACTACGTCGAGACCGAGGTGATGACGATCGTGGAGCGGACGCGGAAGGTCGGCGGGCCGGAAAACACGATTCCCATCGCCGTCCCCGTGAAGGAACTCACCGAAACCGATTCGGCGGCCGAGGTGCAGTGGAGCCGCCTAGTGTACGTCGCGACCGTGACCTATGATGACGGCAGCGCCGAGACGATCGCCCGACGGCTCTTCGTCACGTGGCCGCACTGTCCGTAGCGGAGGATCCATGACTCTCGATTCGTTCCGGCGGCTCTTCGCCTACGACGCGTGGGGCAATCTCGCCACGCTCGAGTCGATCCAACTGGGCACCCTTTCGCCGTCCTCCCGCGCCAGCGCGCTGGTCGGTCACCTCGCCGGCGCGGGCCGTCTCTGGCTCGACCGTCTGCAAGGCCGCACGCCCTCGATCGAGATCTGGCCCGTCCTCTCGCTCGACGAATGCGAGGCGGCGTTCAAGGCGTTGAACAAGGCGTGGAACGAGTATCTGGACGGCTTGAGCCCGGCCGATCTTCAGAAGAGCGTGAAGTACACGAACTCGAAGGGCGAGGAGTGGGAGAGCAGCGTCGCCGACATCCTCACGCACGTGGCGCTCCACGGCACGTACCATCGCGGCCAGATCGCCATGCTCGTCCGCCAGTCGGGGAACGCGCCCGCCTACACCGACTACATCGAAGCCACGCGCCGCGGCCTTCTCCCCTAGCGCGTCCGCCGCGATGACCGAACCGGCGCGGCTCGTCTGCCTCGACCTCGACGGCACGCTCACCGACGGCGCGCACGGACCGGCGCTTCCCGGCGCGGTCGAGGCGGTGCGGGCCCTCCGCGAGCGGTGGCCCGTGCGGTTGGTCACGAACACGACGAGCATTCCGGTGCGGGTGCTGACCGCGCACCTGGAGGGGCTCGGGCTCCTCGATCGTCCCGAGCACCTCTACACGCCGGTGATGGTCGCGCGCCGCGTCCTGCCCGAGCGCGGGCACGACCGCGGCATCCTCATCGCGAGCGAGAGCCAGCGCGAGGACTACGGGTGGTTTCGCGAAGACCCCGCCGGTCCCGCGGTCCTGCTCGCCTCCGAAGTCCACGAGTGGCTCGTGGGCGATCTGCAGCCCGCCTTTCGCCGCCTCCTCGACGGCGCCGCCTTCTACGCGCTGACGCGAAACCGCTACTACCGCGTGGCGGGCGAATTCCGATTGGACGTCGGCGGCGTGGCCGCGCTCCTCGCCTACTGCGGGAACCGCGAGCCCGAAACGCTGGGGAAGCCGTCGCCGTTGCTGTTCGACGCGATCGCGCGCGAGGCGGGCGTGCCGCGCGAGTCGATCGTCATGGTGGGCGACGACGCGGAGGTGGACGTAGTGGCCTCGGTCGCGCTCGGCATGCGCGGCGTGCTCGTGAAGACCGGGAAGTACAGGCCCGGCGATGAGTTGAAATCGTCGCCGCGCCCATCGGCGATCGCCGCGTCGATCGCCGAGTGGTCGAACCGCCCGACGCTTTTCTGAACCGGCCGGCCGGCCGCGCTAGCCCCTTGTCCACCGAACGTCGAGGGCGCACAATCGTCCTGATGTCCCCGACCGTCGCCCCGTTCCGCTCCGGCCCCCCGGAGGTCACGCTCGTCCAGGCGTTCGCCCGGCCGCTCGACAACGCGGTGGCGACCGCCCGGACCTGCTACTCCGCCAAGGGGATCGTGACGCAGGAGGAGGTCGGCGGCGACACGCTCTCCGAGGAGAAGCGCGCCATCCGCCACGAGCGGCGCGACGCGCTGGCCAAGGACCTCTACGCGGCCGGGCATCACACCACCTTCCAGCACGCGCACTTCCAGTTCGCGCTCGACAAGATCTCGCGTCAGTTCGTCTGGACCTTCCTCCACAGCCACCCCTTCTACAACTCGGAGCAGGTGAGCCAGCGCTACGTGGAGGTGAAGGCGGGCACGACGATCATTCCCGAACTCGAGAATCCCGAGGCGCAGCGCGTCTACGAGGAGGCCGTGGAGCGGCTCCACCGCGACTACCACGAACTCCGCACGCTTCTCACGCCCGTCGCGGAGTCGGAGTTCTACAAGCGCTTCCCCGCCCGCGCGCACCAGCCCGAGCGCTGGGCGAGCGAGATCCAGAAGCGCTCGCAGGAGGTGGCGCGCTACGTCCTGCCGATCGGGACCTACTGCTACCTCTACCACACGGTCAGCGCGCTCACGCTCATGCGCTACCACCGGCTCGCCGACCAGCTCGACGCGCCCGTGGAACAGCGCCGCGTCGTGCAGGCGATGGTCGACGCGGTGCTCGAACTCGACCCGCAGTTCTCGGTCCTCCTGGAAGAGCCGATCGCCCTCGAGGAGACGCTCGAGTATCAGTTCTTCCAGCAGAACCCGGGCCTTCGCGGCGCCGTCCTGGCCGACGAGGCGCGCCGCGAGTTCGACGCGTCCCTCGGCGGGCTCGTCTCGCGCCTGGTGAGCCACAAGCCGGAGAACGAGACGATCCTGGCCGCGTCGGTGCGCGAGGTGCTGGGGCTTCCCGCCTCCGCGCTCTCCGACGACGACGCCATCACGCTCGTCATGGACCCGGCGTCGAACACGGCGCTCTCCGGCTCGCTCAACCTCACGACGCTCTCGAAACTGTCGCGGACGATGGTCCATCCGTCCTACACGTTCCGGAAGAAGCTCTCGCACACGGCCGACTCGCAGGACCAGCGCCACCGCGCCACGCCCGGCTCGCGCCCCTGCCTGAACGCCTATCTCTCCACGGAGCCCGACTACGTCACGCCCGCGCTCGTGCCCCTCGACGAGAAGGTGGAGCGGCGCTATCAGGAATCGATGAACCGCGCCTGGGAGGCGATCGGTCGGCTTCGCGCGCTCGGCGTCTCCGAGGAGTACGCCGCGTATCTCCTTCCGAACGCGGTGAGCCTTCGCTTCACGGAGTCGGCCGATCTCCTCGGCCTTCGCCACAAATGCGCCATGCGGCTCTGCCTGAACGCGCAGGAGGAGATCTGGCGCGCGGCGCGCGACGAGTCGGAGCAGGTCCGCGAGGTCAATCCGCGGATCGGCGCCTTCTTCCTGCCTCCCTGCGGACCGCGGCTGCGCGCCGGCGTGAAGCCCTACTGCCCCGAAGGAAAGCGCTACTGCGGCGTCCCCGCCTGGAAGATCCCCATGCGCGAGATCGTTCGCACCCTCTAGTCAGGCGCAATCCGGAGGTCCCGATGGACGCCGCCGCACTGGAAGTCGAGCGCGCCAAAGCCGAACGAAAGAGCCCGATCCTCGTCTGGATCCTCAACATCCTCTGGCCCGGCCTCGGAAATCTCGTCGTCGGGCAGGTCGTGGCGGGCATCGTCTTCGGCGTCGTCCACTGGTTCTTCCTGCTCATCACGTTCCTCACGCACGGACTGGGCGGCTTCCTCTGCTTCTTCAACTGGATCGCGGCGAGCGCGGCCGGACATCAGTGGATCAACCGCCGCTACGCGAAAGCGCTCGAGGCGATCCAGGCCAAGTTCGGCGCGGCGCCCGGAGGCGGGGCCTGATCCGACTCTGGGCGAGAGCCGGACTCGCCGCCCTCCTCGCGTTCGCGCTCGCGTCGTTCCTCTTCGCCGCGGGGTGCGGCCGCCGCGGCGAAGCTCCCGAGACGCGGGAGCGCGCGATCGCGCCCTATGTCTCGACCGCGACCGGATTCCGCTTCACGCCGCCGCCCACGTGGCCGGCCGACCGCTACCTCGTCTCCGAGGTGACCGGCAAGGACGCCGAGGCCCGCGTGCCCGGCGCCCTCTCCATCGCCGAGGCGCAGTTCCAGCCCGCCGACTTCGCGCAGCGCCCCGAGGTGCTGCTCCGCATCCACGTCTTCCCCGACTCGGCCTGGGCGAAACTGGAGCACGCGGGCGGCCCGTCGTTCGGCGGCGAGATCGCGCGCGCGCGGGGACGCGTCTACCTCGCCGCGACGCCGCAGACGAATCCCTATCCGCGCGGGAGCGCCGACGCCGCCCTCTTCGACGCGATGCACCTCGCCGTGAACGACGTGAAGCGCTGGCTCTCGGTCGCCGACGCGGCGAGCGATCTGGCGTCGGAGTTCCTCCCGGGAAGCCCCACGTTCGGACCCGCGCCCGTGATGTACATCGGGCGCCTGTCCGCCGCGGATGCGGCGAGCCGTGAGATCAAGATCATCTTCCGCGCCGACAGCAGCGCGCTCTTCTCCACGGCGCGCGCGGGATCGGGGGTCGTGAATCGGCGAGGCCGGTGGAGTCTCAACGGCGTCTACGTGCGGCTCGATCTCCTGGACGAGCGCGGCCAACCGTTCGAGCAGCCCTTCGTCTGGGCGCTGCGCGACTCGGTGCTCGTGCCGGTGACGTGGGATCAGAAGGCGTACGGGATGGCGGGACTGCCGCTGCGGCTGCGATCGTGAGGCGGGAGACGGACGGCCGTCAGGAGACCCAGTAACTGACGCCCGTCGGTTCGATGACGCGGATCCACTGCCCCGCGTTGTTCAGGATGACGGTCCGCTTTCGGCTGAAGCCCATGGCGCAGAGATTGCCGCAGACCTGGTACCACGAGAGTTCGATCTCGGCCACGTAGACGGCGTGGTAGGCGCGGCCCCCCTCCACGATCGAATCCTCCCAGCGAATCGACGAGTGGAATCGAAGCCCGCTCGACTGCATCGGGATGGTCCCCGCGAAGTCGCCCGCCTGAAAACGCCGGATGGTGGCGAGGTAGTACTCGAGCGCCCCCCGCGTGACCTGGTTGTTGATCATGATCCCGTCGAACTCGTCGAACCACCAGCGATCGACGGGCGCGCCCGAGTCGTCGGCCTGACGGGCGGAGGGCGGATAGAGGGATTCCGCCGTCCGGAGCATGACTTCCTCCTCCGCCGTCGCGTAGACGCGAGTGATCCGCGCGTCGTGCGCGCTCGCCGTGTCGACGAGCGTGTCGGGGAGGAAGAGTCCGAAGTCGTGGGTCGAGAGGTACTCGCTCGCCGCCGACTCCTTCGTCGCGGGGGCGGTGGGGGCCGGGTCCTTGCCGCAGCCGAGAAGAAGGAGCCCCGCGAGAAGCACGGCGAGGCGCGCGGAAGCCGCCGAAACGGAATGGAAGGAGGACGCGGGCGCGGGCATCGAGTGGGCGAACAAGGCGTTTCCTCTCAGCCGCGGTGAAGGGTGTTTCGGACTACGAACCGAGCTTGCGGAGCGAGTCGGCGAACTCCTGCAGCTTGCCCCGCTCGTAGTACTTCGTGTTCACGTACTTCGTGTAGATGAGCATGTCGGGCGCCTTGATGTAGCCCGCCACGCCGCCCAGGACTTCCGCGTTCGGCTTCATGAAGTAGGTCGACGGGTAGCCGTTCACGCCCACCGCCTTCGCGAACTCCCGCTCGCTGATCGAACGTCCCTGCCACGTCAGCTTCGCGGCCGACTCGCCGTTCACCTTGGCGAGCGCGAAGTGCTCGGTGAGATAGGCCGCGACCTCCGCGTTTCCGTAGGTCTGACGGTCCATGACTTTGCACCAGCCGCACCAGTTCGTGTAGACGTCCACGACGAGGTGCTTGTTCTCCTTTTGCGCCTTCGCGACGGCGGCGTCGAAGGAGAGCCACTGCACTTTTTCGCCGGCGGCCCCTTCGGCCTTGGGCGCGGTCTTCGCGTCGGGCTTCGTCTCGGGCGCTTTCTTCGCGTCGGCGGGCGCCGGCGAGTCGGCGCCGATCAGCGCGAACGCCAGGAGAGAGGCGGCTGTGAGTCGGAGCAGGGCGGACGTGGATCGAGACATCGTGAGGTAAGTCCTTCCTTAATAATATGTTGCGGGGACGCACAAGCGCTCAGGGAAGATCGGCCACCGCGTACCTATAAGGGTAGCAACCCCCTAAACCCCGATCAATCGGCAATTCTTCGATCGGCGGGCTGGAAGAGCGTCACGGTTCCGGCGAGCGCCGCGGCCAAGAACCAGAACGCCACCCACGGAATGACGCCGAGACCCCAGCGATCGGCGAGCACGCCGCCGATCATCGGTCCCGCGATCGTCGAGAGCGCGACGGTGCCGCTCAAGACGCCGAGCCCGCCGCCCCGCTGGGAGACGCTCGAGTACTCGGCGGCGAGCGCGTTGGCGCTCACGTTCGTGAGCCCGTAGAGCGGGATGATGAAGATGACCGCCGTGGCGACCTCGCTCTGCATCGTTCCCATCGCGAGGTACATGCCGCCGTAGGCGACGATGCCGGCGGTGAGGGTGACGCGCGCGCCGAAGCGCTTCACGAGCGGACCGACGGCGAGGTACATGAGAAATCCCAGGAGCGCGGCCCCCGCGAGCGTGTAGCGGAGCATGCGCACGCCGGCGCCGAGATGTTCGACGAAGTAGATGCTGAAGAAGCCCCAGAGGACGTAATTCCCCGCGTAGAGGAAGAACGAGACGAGACAGAGCCGCAGGAGGCGCGGGTTCTCGTAGAGCGCCACGAGATCCTCCATCACTCCCGCGAACCATCCGACACGCGCGCGCGGCGCGGCCGGCGGGCGGGGCTGCTCGCGGAGCAGGAACAGCGTCAACACGAAGTGAACCGCCACGAGCGCCGACGCGAGCCAGAACGCCGTCTTGAGCCCGCCCCCGATGCCCCCTTCCATGAGGCGCCCGCCCTCGAGACTTCCCAGGAGCCATCCCGCGCTCTGCGCCATGAGCACCCACGCGAGCGCGTGCTGCGGCCGGTCGGGCCGATGGAGCGTGGCGTACGCCTTGAGCAGCGGCGCGAGTGCACCGAAGAAGAGCGCGGCCGCTCCCACGAAGAGCAGAACGGAGGATCCCTGCGTGAAGAGGGGCGCGCCCGCGAGGGCCACGGCATAGCCGGCGATCGCCACGAGAATGAGCGGCTTCAGCTTCCCCGAGACGTCGGAAAGCCCGCCCCAGAAGTTGCTCGCGATCATCGTCCCGATGGCGGGCACGACCACGACGAGGCCGACCGTCAGGAGCCGAGTCTCGCCGAGCGATTCCCGCACGTAGAGCGGGAGATAGCCCTGAATGAGCGTCAGCGAAACGCCTTCCAGGAAGGCGGAGAGGAGAATCAGGACGGGCATGGAGTCGCGACGCTACCACGCCGCCTGTTCGCTTTGCAGCCGGAAGGCGTTCTCACCAGTAGGTCGCGGGTCGGCGCGGCGCCGGCACTGTGGTGGGGAGCCTGGTGCTCGGTCGTCGTCGCCCCCCGCGGCCCACCTCCGGTCGCCCGCTTTCTGGTCACACTCCGCCCCGTTTGGTAGTATCCAAAGAGGCCCATCGGGGGCCGAATTCCCGCTATCGCCGGCTTCCACGGGCCCGGATTCCCGGGCGGAGATGAAGAGATGAAGCGTTCCCCTCGCCGCACGTTCGCCGCCTACGCCTTCACCTTGGGCTTGGCCATCGTCGCTTTCGCGCAATTGATCGGCTGCGGCAGCAAGCCGAAGACCGAGGCGGTCTCCACCGCCCAGCCCGCCGTCGACACCCGGAAGATCGATTTCAAGATCGGCGTCATGACCGGCACGGTCTCCCAGAGCGAGGACGAGTTCCGCGCGGCGCAGATGCTCATCGCGCGCTTCGGCGAGGACCACATTCGCCACGTCACCTACCCCGACAACTTCATGAACGAGCAGGAGACGGTCATCGCCCAGTTGGTCGGTCTGGCGGACGATCCCGAGGTGAAGGTGATCATCGCGGGCCAGGCGATTCCCGGCTCGCTCCCCGCGCTTCGGAAGATCCGCGAGAAGCGCCCCGACATCCTCGTGGCCTTCATCGAGCCGCACGAGGATCCGGCGATGGTGAACGCCGCCGCCGACCTCTCCATCCAGCCCGACCAACTCGCCCGCGGCCGCACGATCATCGAGACGGCGCACAAGATGGGCGTCACCGACTTCGTCCACTACTCCTTCCCGCGCCACATGTCGCAGGAACTCCTGGCGCGCCGCCGCGACATCATGAAGGCGACCTGCGAGCAGTACGGGATGAAATTCCACTTCGTCACCGCGCCCGATCCGATGGGCGAGGGCGGCCTCCCGGCGTCCCAGCAGTTCATCAGCGAGGACGTCGCGCGCGAGCTGAAGCAGTACGGCGAGAAGACGGCGTTCTTCTCCACGAACTGCGGCATGCAGGATCCTCTCATTCGGAGCGTGCTGAACGACGGCGGCTACGTGCCCGAGCAGTGCTGCCCGAGCCCGACGCACGGCTATCCCACGGCGCTCGGCATCGCCATCCCGGCCGACAAGGCGGGCGACTTCGCGTACATCAACGCGGAGAACAAGCGCGTCATCGCCGAGCACGGGAAGACCGGCCACTTCGCCACCTGGCCGGTGCCCGAGGTGATCCTCTCCATCCGCGCCACGGCCGACCTCTTGGCCGACGCGGTGGAGAAGAAGGCCGACTACAAGGACCCCGCCACCGTGAAGAAGTACCTGGAGGAGAAGGCGGGCGTTCCCGTCACGCTCTCGAAGTACGACGCCAACAAGGGCAATTCGTACCTCCTCCTTGTCGGAAACATCTACTACTAGCGGCCCGCCGGTCCTCGAACTCCGCGGCGTCACGAAGGAGTACGAGGGAAACCGGGTTCTGAAGGGCGTCTCGCTCGCCGTTCGCGCGGGCGAGATCCACGCGCTCGTCGGCGAGAACGGCGCCGGCAAGAGCACGCTGATGAACATCCTGTTCGGCATGCCGGTCATCCACGAGACCGGCGGCTACGGGGGCGACGTCCTCTTGGACGGCGCCCCCGTCCGTTTCACGCAGCCGGTGCAGGCGATGGCGGCCGGCATCGGGATGGTGCACCAGGAGTTCATGCTCCTCCCCGGCTTCCGCGTGGCCGAGAACATCAAGCTGAACCGCGAACCGACGCACCGCTCCTTCCTCTCCCCCGTCTTCGGCCGGGGCCTCGACACCATCGACATGAAGACGATGCGCTCCGACGCGCGGCGCGCGCTCGACCGCGTCGGGCTCGACATCGACGAGTGGCTCCCGGTGGCGGGCCTCCCCGTGGGCCACATGCAGTTCATCGAGATCGCGCGCGAGGTCGACAAGAGCGGACTCAAGCTTCTCATCTTCGACGAGCCGACCGCGGTCCTCACCGAATCCGAGGCGGAGAAACTCCTCGAGTCGATGAAGACCTTTTCGGCCGCGGGCGTGGCGGTGCTCTTCATCACGCACCGCCTCGACGAGGTGAAGGCCGTGGCGCATCGCATGACGGTGCTTCGCGACGGCGAAGTCGTCGATTCGCCCGACCCTCGCACGACGCCGGTGACGCGCATGGCCGAACTCATGGTCGGGCGCGCCTCCGCCGTCGCCGAGGCGCGGCGCGCCTGGCCCTCCGGCGGGGACGCGGCGCTCACCGTCGAGGGCCTCCGCGTCTCGATGCCGGGCGAGCCGGTCGCGGACGCGACGTTCCAGGTCCGCCGCGGCGAGATCCTCGGCATCGGCGGGCTCGCCGGCCAGGGCAAGCTCGGCATCGCGAACGGCCTCATGGGCCTCTACCCGGCGACGGGGCGCGTGACGCTCGAGGGGAAGGCCTTCCCCCTGAACGACGCGCGCGGCGCGCTCGAGCGCGGACTCGCCTTCGTGAGCGAGGACCGCCGCGGCGTCGGCCTCCTGGTCGACGAGTCGATCGAACTCAACATCGCCCTCTCCGCCCTCGAAGCGCAGGGTCGATTCCTCAGGGCCTTCCCCGTGCCGTCGCTCCGTCCCGCCGACGCGAAGGCGATGCGCGCGCACGCCGTCGACATGATCGGGCGCCTCGACATCCGGACGACCGGGCCGAAGCAGCAGGTCCGGCGCCTCTCGGGCGGAAATCAGCAGAAGGTCTGCATCGCGCGAGCCATGACGCTCGAGCCGCGAATCCTCTTCGTGAACGAGCCGACGCGCGGAATCGACGTCGGCGCGAAGGAGCGCGTGCTCGAGATCCTGCGAGGTTTGAATCGGGACCAGGGCGTGACGCTCGTCGTGACCTCGTCGGAACTGGCCGAGCTCCGCGCGACCTGCGACCGGATCCTCATCGTCTATCGCGGCCGGATCGTCGCCGACCTGGCGCCCGACGCCTCGGACGCCGCGTTCGGTCTCGCCATGGCGGGCGAGGGAGCGCACGCGTGATCGACCGGATCCGCGCGTTCGTGAAGGAGGCCGGGATCCCGCGGCTTCTCATCGCCGCGTTCGTCGTCGTCCTCTTCGGCGTGGCGGTGGCGACGAAGATGAACGTGCCGGGCCTCGTCACCGACTCGATCGTCCGCGTCGCGCGAAACGGCATCCTGGTCCTCGCGCTCCTGCCCGCCATCCAGGGCGGCGTCGGACTCAACTTCGGGCTCCCCGTCGGGATCCTCTGCGGGCTCATCGGCTGCGTCCTTGCGCTGAACGCCGGCGTGCACGGCGTCGCGGGGCTCGCGCTCGCGACCGGGCTCGGCGTGGCGATCGCCGTGCCGGCGGGCATCGGCTACGGCTGGCTTCTGAACCGCACGCGCGGCCAGGAGATGATGGTCGGTACCTATCTCGGCTTCGCCGTCGTCTCCGGCATGTCGATCTTCTGGCTCGTCGCGCCCTTCCACAACCCGACGCTCGTCTGGGCCATCGGCGGGAAGGGGCTCCGCACCACGCTCGCCCTGACCGGCGTCTTCGACCGCGTGCTCGACAAGTGGCTCGCCTTCACCGTGATGGGAGTGACAATCCCGACCGGCGCGCTCCTCGTCTTCTTCGGCCTCTGCGCGCTCGTGGCGTGGTTCTTCCGGACGCAGATGGGCATCACCATCTCCGCGGCGCGGAGCAACCCTCGCTTCGCCCGCGCCGCCGGCATCTCCGACCAGCGAACACGCATCCAGGCGACCGTCTTCTCGACGGTCCTCGGCGCCGTCGGCATCGTCGTCTACAGCCAATCCTTCGGCTTCGTGCAGCTCTATACCGCGCCGCTCCTGATGGCCTTCCCCGCCATCGCCTGCATCCTGATCGGCGGCGCCACCGTCACGCGCGCCACCGTCACGCACGTGATCATCGGCACGCTCCTCTTCCAGTCGATCCTCACGATCGCGCTCCCGGTGACGAGCCAGGTGATCCAGGGCGACATCTCGGAGACCGCGCGGCTCATCATCCAGAACGGCATGATCCTCTACGCGCTCACGCGCCTGGGGAACGCCAAGTGAGCGCGAAGCGCGGCGGAGCGGCGGGCGTGGGGCCCGGCGCGGCGGGAACGGGCGCGGGCGGCGGGCTCGTGCGGCAGCTGGGCCGGTTCGCCGTGCCGATCCTCTTCGCGGCGCTCTGCATCTTCGGCATCATCGTGGCGAAGATCACGCCGACCTTCCTGCTCGGCGAGATGGCGATCCGCGTCGGGCGGAACAGCGTGCTCGTGCTGTCGCTCCTGATTCCGATCCTCGCGGGCCTGGGGCTCAACTTCGGCATCGTCATCGGCGCCATGGCCGGCCAGATCGCGGCGATCCTCGCGGTCCACTGGGGATTCCACGGCGTTGGCGGGTTCGCGTTCGCCATGGCGCTCGCGACGCCGATCGCCATTGTCTTCGGGTGGGCGACCGGCTCCCTCTTCAACAAGGCGAAGGGGCGCGAGATGGTGAGCGGCCTCATCGCCGGCTTCTTCGCGAACGGGCTCTACCAGCTCCTCTTCCTCTTCGCGATCGGAACGATCATTCCGTTCCACAATCCGGAGATGGTGCTGCCGCAGGGCTTCGGGCTCCGAAACACCGTCGATCTCACCCCGATCCAGTACGCGGTCGACGATCTCGTGAAGTGGCGCGTTCCGCTCGAGGGGACGATGCTCCGCGTCCCCATCGCCTCCTACGCGGTCGTGGCCGCCTTCTGCGCCCTGACCCTCTTCTTCTTCCGAACGCGCCTCGGCCAGCAGTTCCGCGCGATGGGGCAGGATCCGCACGTCGCCGCGATCGCGGGCATTCCCGTGGAGCGCAATCGCCTCATCGCGACCATCCTCTCCACGATCCTCGCCGCCTGGGGACAGCTCCTCTTCCTTCAGAACATCGGAACCGTGAACACCTACAACAGCCACGAGCAGGTGGGGATGTTCGCCATCGCGGCGCTTCTGGTCTCGGGGGCGACGGTTACGAAGGCGACCGTGGGGCAGGCGCTACTCGGCACGATCCTCTTCCACACACTCTTCGTGGTTTCGCCGCTCGCGGGGAAGGCCCTGGCGGGCGACGCGCAGATCGGCGAGTTCTTCCGGGTGTTCGTGGCCTACGCGGTCATCACCATCGCGCTCGTGCTCCACGCGTGGCAGAGTGCGAAGCGGGAGCGGGAAGCCGCGGCCTAGCGATCGCTCGCTCGGCCCGCCCGGGCGCCGAGTGTCGGGCGCAGGCGAGCCGCCAAATCGTCCGAGTCCGCGCCCGATCGCATCCGCCACGTCCAATTGCCCGCCGGCTCGGACGGCGTGTTCATTCTCGCGTCGCTCCCCAACCCCAGCACGTCCTGCATTGGCGCGACCGCGAGCCGCGCCGGCGAACTCATGGCGCAGCGGATCATCGACCACGAAATCTCCGCGGCGCCGCCGCCCACCTCCGCGAGCACGCGCGCCTGCTCCGCGGCGGTGAGCGCCTCGAACCAGCCGCGCGCCGTGTCGTTGTCGTGCGTGCCGGTGTAGGCGACGGCGTTCGCGATGTGGTTCTTCGGGTGGTGCGTGCTGGTCGCGTCCAACAATCCGAACTGGAGCACGCGCATCCCCGGCAATCCGGTGTCGCGGAGCAGCGCGCGCACGCCGTCGTCGATGTCGCCCAGGTCCTCGGCCACGAGCGGCAGCCCGCCGAGCGCCGCGCGGAGCGCCTCGACGAATCGAAGCCCCGGTCCCGGGAGCCACCGCCCGCCGTCCGCCGCGGTCGCCGTCTTCGCGCCCGCCGGCACGGCCCAGTAGCCGGCGATCGCGCGGAAGTGATCGAGCCGCAAGAAATCGCACGTCTCGAGCGCGGCCCGCACGCGGGCGATCCACCACGCGAATCCGTCGGCCTCGTGGCGGTCCCAGCGGTAGAGCGGATTTCCCCACAACTGCCCGGTCTCGCTGAAGTAGTCGGGCGGCACGCCGGCCACCGATTCCGGGCGTCCGTCGGCGCCGAATTGGAAGAGATCGCGGCGCGCCCAGACTTCGGCCGAGTCCATGGCGGGGTAGATCGGAAGGTCGCCGAGGATGGAGATGCCGCGCTCCCGGGCCGCGGCGTGGACCTCGCCCCAATGGCGCGCGGCGAGCCACTGGACGAACGCGTGATACGCGCGCTCGGCCGTGAGCGCCCGCGCCGCTTCCGCCATCGCGTCCGGCTCGCGCGCGGCGATCGGCGGATCCCAGTCCGTCCATGCGCGCCCCTTGTGCCGCTCCTTGATCGCGGCGTAGAGCGTCCAGTCGCCGAGCCACGCGGCGCGCGAAGGCTCGGCGGCCCACGCCGCGGCCTCCTCGCGCGCCGCGCGCGACGCGGCGTCGGCTCCCGCCTTCGCGTTCTCCCAGGCGCGGCGGAGCAGGCGCTCCTTCCAGACGCGCGCGGCGTCGAAATCGACTCGATCTTCCGGAAATCCGGGCACGACCTCCAACGCCGACGCCGGAAGAAGACCCGATTCGACCAGGCGCTCCGGCGATACGAAGAGCGGTCCCACGGCGAACACCGAGAGCGCGCTGTAGGGCGAATTCCCGACCCCCGTCGGGCCCAAGGGGAGGATCTGCCAGACGGAAAAGCCGGCGGCGGCGGCCCAATCGAGGAATCGAATCGCCTCCGGGCCCGCGTCGCCGACGCCGTGGCGCCCCGGAAGCGAGGTCGGATGAAGCAGAATCCCCGCGCGGGGGGGCGAAACCATTTCGTCGCTCATCGCGGCGCAGTCTAGCCTTCGGGGCCTCGGATGTGGCACAGTTTCGCCCCTATGCAACCGATGCCCTCCGCGCTCGGCCGGCTTCCCGACCTGGCGCGGAACCTCTGGTGGTCCTGGAATCTCGAAGCCCGCGAGCTCTTCAAGAGCCTCGATCCGCACCTCTGGCGGGTCTCCCGCCACAATCCGGTCCGCGTGCTCCAGGACATCACCCCCGAAGGCTTGATCGAGGGGGCCCGCCACCAAGAGACGATGATCCGCTACCGCGCCCTCCTGGAATCGCTCGACCGCGCCGTGGCGGGGCGCGAGACCTGGTGGCGCGACGCGTGCGCCGACCTCGACGGGAAGACGGTCGCCTTCTTCTCGGCCGAGTACGGCATCCACAACTCGCTGCCGCTCTACGCCGGCGGGCTCGGCGTGCTGGCGGGCGACATCACGAAAGAGGCGAGCGATCTCGGCATTCCGATGGTCGCCATCGGCTTCATGTATCCGCAGGGCTACTTCCGCCAGCGCGTGAACGCCGAGGGCCGCCAAGAGGAGCTCTACCAGCAGATCGACCGCGCGCGCGTGGCCGTGGAGCCCGCGCTCGGCGCCGACGGCGCGCCCGTTCGCATCCATCTCTCGCTCCCCGACCGCGCGCTCCATCTCACGGCGTGGCGCGTCCGGATCGGACGCACGCAGCTCTACCTCCTCGACACCGATCTCGACGAGAACGCGTCGTGGGACCGCGAACTGACCGGCCGCCTCTACGGCGGCGACCAGACGACCCGGCTCCTCCAAGAGATCGTCCTCGGCATCGGCGGCGTGCGGCTCCTGCGCGCGCTCGGCATCGCGCCCGACGCGTGGCACGGGAACGAGGGCCACACGGCGCTCATGATGGTGGAGCGCGTGCGCGAGCTGATGGACCAGGGCCGCTCGTTCGACGCCGCGGTGGCGTCGGTTCGCGCGACCACCGTCTTCACGACGCACACGCCTGTCTCGGCGGGGCACGACTCCTTCCCCTTTCCGCTCGTGGAGTTGCATCTCGCGCGGATGGAAGGCTATGCCGACACCGTGATGGACGGCGAGCGCGCCAAGCTCCTCGCGCTCGCGGCGAACGACGAGCCGTGGGGGCAGGGCTTCAACATGACGGTGCTCGCCATGCGCCTGGCCGCGCAGGTGAACGCGGTGAGCGCGCGGCACGGCGAGGTCTCGCGGAAGATGTGGGCGAAACTCTGGCCCGGCACGCCGGAGGCCGAGGTGCCGATCCGCGCGATCACGAACGGCGTGCACGTCCCGACCTGGATCGCGGGCGACATGGACCGCCTCTATCGAAAGCACCTCGGCGCCGATTGGATGACGCGCCACGACGATCCCGACTTCTGGGAGGGGCTCGACAAGGTGCCCGACGCGCCCCTCTGGAAGACGCGGCTGCGCATGAAGCGGAAGCTGGTCGGCTTCATCCAGCATCGCGCGCGCCATCGCTGGGCCGACGATCGCGTCGAGTCGAGCCAGGCGATCGCCTTCGGCGCGCTCCTCGACCCCGAGGCCTTCACGATCGGCTTCGCGCGCCGCTTCGCCACCTACAAGCGCGCCGATCTCATCTTCCGCGACCCCGCGCGGCTTCGGAAGATCCTCTACAACCGCCGCCGGCCGGTGCAGCTCGTCTTCGCCGGCAAGGCGCACCCGGCCGACGAGGCGGGGAAGGCGATGCTCCAGGCCGTCTATCGCGCGGCGCGCGATCCGGAATTCGCGGGGCGCATCGCCATCCTCGAGGACTACGACATGCACTCGGCGCGCTGGCTCGTCCAGGGCGTCGATCTTTGGCTCAACAACCCCCGCGCCCCCTTCGAGGCGTGCGGCACGAGCGGGATGAAGGCCGGCCTCAATGGCGTTCCGAATCTCAGCATTCTCGACGGCTGGTGGGTGGAGGGACACGGGAACGGGAACGGCTGGGCGTTCGGCGACGAGGACGGCCTCGACGCCGACCACGCGGCGCAGGACGCGCGCGACGCCGAGGCGCTCTATTCGCTCCTGGAGAGCACGATCGTCCCGCTCTACTACGCCCGCGACGCCTCGGGCGTGCCGACCACGTGGCTCCGCGTCGTCCGACGGGCCATCCAGACCGTCACGCCCCGATTCTCCGCGCGGCGCATGATGAAAGAGTACGTCTCCACCCTCTATCGGGGAGCGTTGGAAGCGTCCGTTTCCGACGCGAAATCGACCCCGCCGCGCCCTTCCTCCGGAGCCCCCCGACCCGCCTCGATTTAGGGTAAAGTCGGGGCCTCATGCCCTTTTCGATCGAAGCCGCCGATCTCGTCACCATCGGCCTCCTGGTCCTCTTGGAGGCCGTGCTCAGCGCCGACAATGCGCTCGTCCTCGCGGTTCTCGTCCTGCCCCTTCCCGAGAAACAGCAGAAGCGGGCGCTCCAATACGGCATCCTCGGCGCCTTCGCCTTCCGGATCATCGCGACCCTCTTCGCCGCGCATCTCATCGGCTGGGCGTGGATCAAACTGGCGGGCGGCGCCTATCTTCTCTACCTCCCGTTCAAGCACTTCCGCTCGCATCCCGACGAATCGCGCGGCGCCGCCTCGGTCATCAAGCCGCTCCTCGGCCTCTCCATCTTCTGGAGCACCGTTGTCCGCGTCGAATTCACCGATATCGTCTTCGCCATCGACTCGATTCTCGTCGCCGTCGCCATGTCGCCGAAAGTTTGGGTCGTCATCACCGGCGGCATCCTCGGCATCATCACGATGCGGCTCCTGATCGGCACGATCCTCGGGCTCGTCCGCCACTATCCGAAGATCGTCGACGGCGCCTACGTGATCGTGGCGTGGGTCGGCGTGAAGCTCCTCATCGAGTACGCGCACGCCATGCACTGGATCCACTGGGAACTGCCGCGCTGGCTCTCCATCACGATCATGCTCGTCCTCTTCGCCGGGGCCGCGGTCTACGCGAAGATGAAGGAAGTCCCCAAGGACGGAGACGGCGACGGCACGGGAGCGGGCGCGGGAGTCCCGGATCCGGCGGAGATCTTGAAGTGAGACGCGGCGGGCGGTCGAGCGGCGCGGACCGAGCTCTCGTTTACGCCCACGTCTTCACCATCGGCGCGGCGCTCGCACTCGCGTTGACGCTTCTCGCCCCGCGCGCCGAGGCCGGGCTCGAACCCTACGACGAGGCGATCGACCCGCTCGCCACCACACCCTCGACCGACGACGGCACGTTCGGCGCCTGGCACAACCCCGCGCAGTGGGGCGTCCCGGAGCAGGGCGGCTTCGACTTCGCGATCTTCGATCGCGGCACCAATCCCTCCGACATCCTGGCGTGGCAAGCCGGGTTCGGGCGCGGTGTCGGGTTCGCCGTGCGGCATCGCGATCGCGTCACCGTCGATTGGGCGACGCCGGCGTCGCTCCGTTCAATTCCCTACTATCTCCCGTCGCCTTCGCCGAACGGCGCCTACGCCTACCCGAGCCTCACCGAGTACCAGATCGGTTTCGGCGGCGGCGACGGCCGGCACTTCGGCGGCTTCGCCTATCACTTCACCGGCCCCGGCAAGGCGGCGTGGCGGCGCTCGAACTATCTCTCGTTCGGCGACATCGCACGCCCGTCGCGGCGGCTCTCCATCGGCGCCTCCTCCCGCTGGGCGCCCTCGAACGGCGACGCCGACGCGGTCTTCGACGTCGGGCTCCGTCCCGACGGCACGTCTCGCATCACGCTCTTCGGCGACCTGACGGTTCCGAACGGATTCGACTTCGACCAGAGCACGCTCGGGCTCGGCGCGTCGATCCGCCCGATCGACGGCGTGGAGGTTTCGGCGCGCTGGCGCGACAACGACCGGATCCAGGTCTCGGCCGGCCTGACGCTCGCCCGGTTCGGCGCGCGCGCCACCTCGGTCTATCGCGATCAGGACCAGACCGCGACGTCGCCGGCCCCCGGCGGCCGGCATCGGCTCGGCACCTGGTACGCCTTCCGCGGCTCGCCGCCGAATCGCGGCATCGACGTCGAGCGCCGCGCCATGCGGAATCGCCGCTATCTCGCCATGGATCTCCACGGCCGCGGCGTCTATCAGTCCTACCGTTGGTTCGACGACGACGCGAAGCCGCTTCGCGATCTGACCGAGCAGATCCGATTCGCGAAGGAGGACCCGACCGTCGGCGGCGTGGCGATCCGCCTCTCCGGGTTCCGGGCGAACGCGGCGGTCTACTGGGAGCTCCGCGAGTCCCTGCTGGCGCTCAAGCGCTCGGGCAAGAAGGTCCTGATCGCGGCCGATCGCCTCGATCAGCGTTCGTACTATCTCGCGTGCGTGGCCGATCACCTCGTGCTCGACCCGCTCGGCGGGCTGATGATGCCGGGCGTGCAGGCCACGCGGACCTACATGAAGGATCTCCTCGCGAAACTCGGCCTCGGTTTCGACGAGTGGCGCTTCTACAAGTACAAGTCGGCGCTCGAGACCTTCTCGCGCACCTCCTTCTCCGACGCCGACCGCGAGCAGTTCGACGCGCTCG
>DASTSZ010000182.1:0-8447 GCA_035760425.1 Candidatus Eiseniibacteriota bacterium
TCTACCCCCTGGGAGGACTCGGACTCGCGAACCAGGCAGTCGCGAAAGTCGCGGCCGAGTTTCCGGAAGCGAAGTACGGCGTCGATTACATCAACCTCGGGTACAAGGACGGCGCGGCGGCCGTCATGCGGACGCTCGGACAGGACATCACGTCGTCCTTCCCGACGGACGTCAACGGACGCCCCGTTTCGGAATTCCCGATCATGGAGGGGATTCGGACGGTTCGGCAGGTCGATCTCGTCGTCACCGTCGCCACCGGCATCATCGGAGAGTGGTGGATCACGCAGGTCCACTCGCAGTTCGGAACGCCCATCATCATCGGACCCACGGCCGTCAGCGCGCCCAAGTACTACGCGTTCCTCAATTCGGGTCAGCTGGTGGGGATGCTGGGCGGGATGAAGGGCGCGGCGGAGTACGAGAAGCTGCTCGCCGCGAAGTACGAGCCGCTCCGTAAGTTCTACGGTTCGACGGTGGACTTCACGGCGACGAAGGGGATGGACGGCCAGACGGTGCTCCACGGCGTCATCCTCGGCTTCATCGTCCTGGGCAATCTCGCGTTCTTCATGACCCGCGGCAAGCGGGCGGGGGGCGCGTAGGATGGATCTGAACCTCTTCGGAACCTGGCTCGCCGCGCTGCTCACGCTGGCGGCCCTCTCCTTCCTCTACAAGGACAATCCGTTCTTCCGGTTCACGGAGAGTCTCTTCGCGGGCGTCTCGCTCGGCTACTACGTGGGCATCGTCCTGAACCAGACGCTCCTGCCGAATCTCTTCATTCCGATGGCGCAGGATTTCAAGACGAACTGGGATCTCCTCGTGCCGGGGCTCCTCGGGCTGATGCTCTACATGCGGTCGGCGCCGAAGATCGGGTGGATTTCGCGTTACGCGCTGGGGATCTACGTGGCGTATTACATCGGGGTCGACTTCACGCGGCGCATTCATGGCGAAGTCATGCCGCAGGTCGCGCGGACCATTCAGCCGCTCAACGCGTTCGACGGCCCGACGCTCGTGTCGCTCATCTTCATCGTCGGCGTCTACAGCGTGCTGGTCTACTTCTTCTTCTCGAAGGAGCAGAACCGCGTCACGCGGCCGCTGGCGCGGCTCGGGACGTGGTTCCTCATGATCTCCTTCGGCGCGGCGTTCGGATTCACCGTCATGGGGCGCGTGGCGCTCCTGATCGGCCGCCTCAACTTCCTCATCCTCGACTGGATCTACCCTACGATCGGTCGGTAGTCTCCCGCGGCTCCGCGCCGTTGTCGGCGTCCGACGTCTCCGATCCGTTCCGCGACCCGTCCGTCTCCTCCGACTCCGACGACGCCTTCAAGTTCACCATCGGCACCGTCGTCTTGTTGCCGGCCGGATAGTCGGTCGTCACGACGTCGCGGAGCGCCGAAATGCGATGCGTGAGGTTCGCGATCGTCTCGGTCGCGGCGCGGATGCGCTGGACCTTGTCGCGCACTTCGGGCGTCAGGTTCGGCAGCACGTGCAAGAGCTGCGCGTTCCCCTGGATGACCTGCAGCGGGTTGTTGATCTCGTGGTTCAGCGCGACCGCCATGGCCGAAACCGCCTTCATCCGCTCGGCGCGTAGCCGGACGTCGGAGGCCTGATGGAGGGCGAGCGCGTTTCGAACCTTGATCGGCAGCTGGAATCGGATGTCCCAGTCGGTGAGCGGCTTCATGAAGTAGTCGACGGCGCCGAGTTCGAGGCTCCGCTCCACGTCCTCCGGGGAGGTCGAGGCGCTCGCCACGATGACCGGCAGGTCGCGAAGACGGTCGTTCCGACGCATGGCCGTCAGGACGTCGAAACCGTTCGGGTGCGGCATCATGAGGTCGAGGAGGACGAGATCGATCGCCTCGCCCGCCAAGTGCTTCAGCGCCTCGTGGCCGTCGTCCGCCTCGAAGAATTCGTAGTCGCCCTTCCGGAGGACCATCCGGAGGAGTTTCCGGTGATGCGGCTCGTCGTCAACGAGCAGGATGCGATGCGGCATGGCTTCCCTTCCCGATGAGCGCCTGTACGCGGGCGATGAGATCGTCCGCGCTCAGGATCGGCTTGGAGACGTAGTCGTCGGCGCCGGAGTCGGCCAGGAACTTTTCCCGCGACCCCTTCATCGCGTGCGCCGTGGCCAGGATCACCGGCACGTTTCGCGCCTGCGGATCCCGCTTCAAGACACGCGTGATGGCGAGCCCGTCGACCGGCGCGCCCTGGTAGGTGCTGTTCGAGAGCGAAACGTCCATGATGACGAGGGCCGCGCGACCGGCGCGGGCTTCCTCGATCACGTACGCGGGGTCCTCCGTCACGACGACCTCGAAGCCGGCCTTCCGCGCCAGGATCAGCTGGAAGAGCTTCGCGTTCATCGGATCGTCCTCGACGACGAGGATGCGCGATTTCATGGTTCCCTCCACGTTACGCCTGCGATTCCGTCGCCACGTCGGCCGCCGCGGCATCCGGCGCCGTCTCCAAGGGGAAGATGATCCGCACGCGCGTGCCGCGGTTCGCCCCTTCGCTCTCGACGCTGATCGATCCGCCCATTCGCTCCACGAGCCCCTTCGAAATGGCGAGCCCGAGGCCGGTGCCCGGCCGGCGCTTCGCGTAGGACGCCTCCCGGGAGGCGTACTTCGTGAATAGGTTCGATTGGCGGTCGAGGGGGATGCCGATGCCGGTGTCGGCCACGACGACGCAGACCTCGGCGCGATCGTCGTCGCGCCAGGCGCGGACCGAGACTTCGCCGCGATCGGTGAACTTCACGGCGTTCCCGACCAGATTGAGCATCACCTGGCGGAAGCGCGCGGAATCGTGCGAGAAGGCGAGTTCGCTCTCCGGGAGTTCGACGCGGACCTCGAGCCCCTTGCCGTCGGCCTCCGGCGCGACCGCGGCCACCGCGGCGCGCACCGCGTGCCGGGCGTCGCCCCGCTCCAGGGTCAGGTCGAGTCGTCCCGCCTCCATCTTCGCGAGGTCGAGGATGTCGTTCAGGAGCCCCAGGAGATGCTCGGCGCTCAAGCGGACCGAATTGGCGAAGGAACGGACCTCCTCCGGCGATTCGGCCGAGCCCTGCTCCAGCAGCGTGGCGAATCCGATGACGCTGTTCAGCGGCGTGCGGAGTTCGTGCGACGTATTGGCGAGGAACTGCTGCTGCGTCTGCCGGGCTTCTTCGAGGCGCGCGTTCGCCTGGCGGAGCTGGTCGTTCAGATGGCGCTGCGCCTGCGCGTTCACGCGGAGCGCCTCTTCGCGCTCGCGGCGCTCGGTCACGTCTCGCGCGATGACGAGGCAGGCGCTCTCGCCCGTCTCGGGGTTCGCGATGGCGGTGACCATGGCGTCGCACGGGAACTGGCGGCCGTCGGAGGCGCGAAGACGAAGCGCCAGCTGCACCGACTTCCCGTCGGCGACGTGGCCTCCCGGCGAGAAGGGACGGCCCGAGGCCTCCTCGGTGGCGAATTCCGACGCGAGGTGCCGGCGCAGCATTCCCGGCGCCGCGCCGAGCGCGCGCTCCGCCGTCTCGTTCGCGTCGGCCACGCGTCCGTCGGCGTCGAGCAGGAGCACGATTTCGCTGCTCCCGCGGAGATAGGTCGCGAGCATGCGGTCGCGCCGCTCCATCTTCAGGCGCTTGAGCCCCACGGCGAGTTGCGAGGCGGTCCAGCGGACGAGCGCCAGCTGGTCTCCCTCGAAGCCCTTCCGGCGCGGCACGAAGCACTGGAGGACGCCGACGGCCTCGCCGCGGTCGGTGAGCGGCACCGAGACGATGATCGGGTCGGCGTCGAGACCGTCCGTGGCGGCGGGGAAGTCGTAGTGCGGCGACGCGCCCGCATCGCGCGTGACGATCGTGTCGACGAGCCACGCCGCGCGCGTGGCGGGGGAGAGGGCGTTCGGTCCGATCGGGTCGGGCGCCAGCTCCTTCTTCGCGCCCTCGGGGAGACCGCGCGTGGCGGTCAGCCGGAACGCGCCGTCGCGATCGTCGCGGCGATAGATGGCCCAGTAGGCGAGGCCCGTGCCGTCGGCGATGACGTCCAGGGCGCAGCGGACCAGCTCGTCCTCGCGGTCGAGCCGCTCGAGCGTTTCGCCGACGCGGTAGATCGTGAGTTGCGCCCGGAGATTCCGGATCCGCTCCATCTCGGCGAAGCGGCGGCGGAAAGCGACGAGCCCCAGGAGCGCCGTGACCGCGACGACCGCGGTGCCGAACGCCACCGCCGCGTGCTGGCGGACCTCGGCCGGCACGCCGAGCGCTTCGCCCGGGGTCAGCTGATAGGCGGTATACCCGAGCACCGACATGAGGAACGCCACGCCGAAGCCGTAGCGCCGCGCCAGGGAATAGCGCAATTGCTCACGGCTCTCGGCCGCCGACGGCAACGCCGCCTGGCTCGACTTCGTCGGTTTCGCTGAGTGCGTCACGAGGCCCCCCGGGTCCGGATTCGATCGCGTGGGAGAGTTATCGGCAGGCGTAAGGCGGAACTGGAGTCGGGAGAGACGGTTTTAGGGGCAAATGCCTTTCTCTAGCATGCGCAGGGACAACGGATTATCATGGGCGGCCATGCGTCCGGCCCCGATCCTCCGCGCGATCCCCGCGATCCTCTTCGCCCTGCTCGTCTTGGGGGCGTGGGGCTGCTCCAAGGACGACAACCGGCTCCTCGGCAACGAGCGCCTCGCCCGGGGCCCGGATGGCCTCGGAACGACCACCAGCGACGTCTACTCGCCCGACCGCGACACCTATCTGAGGCCGGGCGACCCCAATTTCGGCTCGGTCCTGCTCGTCGGCTCGGATGGGACGTTCGAGTCGCGGGCCTTCTTCAAGCCGACCGCCTGGACGCTTCCCGACACGACCGACGTCACGCTTCAGATCGACACGGTTCGGTTCGAGATCTCCTTCAGTTCGCTCGTTTCGATTCCCGGCAACCTGACGCTCAACCTCGTGCGCGCCACCGACACCCTCTCGGTCAATCCCGGGCCCACGCCGGAACTCTTCCCGGGGCCCGCCACGGGCACGAGTTTCGGAACGGGGAACACCAATCAGGCGGCGCCCTTCACGGTGCAGATGCCGGCGACCACGTTCGACAGCATGAAGACGTGGGCGAAGTACCCCTCGGCGTTCCGCGGCTTCGTGCTGCTCCCGATCGGCGCCGGGGGCGTGGTCGGCTTCACGGCCGGGACCGCCTCCGTGAGCGTGGTCTCCACGAGCACGAAGTCGGGTTCGCCCGTCCGCTCGACTGTGAAGACGACGATTCCGCTCGACTACACGATTCACTCCACCGCGACGCCGCTCGCCACGGGCTCCGACGCGATTCTTCGCCTCGGCGGCCGCTACGAGTGGGGCGTGCCGCTCCGATTCTCCCCGCCGGTCGTCCCCGAGGGCTCGACCGTGAACGAAGCGACGCTGCTCCTGCGCGTCGATCCGAGCATGCCTTTCTACCCCCTCGCCGACACGGTCATCGTCGAGGTCCGGGGCCTTCCGAAGCCCTGGACGGAGGCGACGACCGACACGCTTCTACTCGGGGCGGAAACGACCGTCATCGCCCGGCGAACCGGCGTCCGCCGGACGAGCGCGGCCGACAGCGTGATCGCGATCGGGCTCCCGCAGACCTTGATTCGCAAGTGGACCTCCGGCGGCGTGAACGAGGGGGTCTTCGTCACGATCAAGGACGCGTATCTGCATCCCGAGTTCCTCCTCGATTCGCGCGAGTCGGCGAACTCGATCGTGCTGCGCGTCAGCACGACCTCGCCGCCGCCGGGGAGATTCTGACGCCGTGCGATCCGTGCGCAGCGACCTCGTGACCCGTCCCGGCCTCGGCCGGCGCGCCGCCGCGTGGCTCGTCGCCCCGCTCCTCCTGCTCGGACTCGCGCTCCCCGCGCCCTCCGCCGCGACGTCGGTCTACTCGATCGGCGGACTCGGCGAGCCGCAGATCGACGAGGGCGCGCGCGTGCGCGCGTTGGGCGGCGCCGGCGCGGCGGAGTTCGGCGTCGATCTCTTCTCGCAAGTGAATCCCGCGTCCATGGCGGGCGTGCGCCATCTCCTGCTCCAGGGGACCGTGGTCCCGGCCTTCCGCCGCGTGAGCGGAACGAGCGGCCGCTCCGAAAACGACAACGAAACCGAAGTCCCGTCGCTACGCGCGGCGCTTCGCCTTCCCTGGAAGGTCGTGGTGGGCGCGTCGTACGGCGTCGGCACCGACGCCCAGTTCAAACTCGATCGCGCGGAGAACGCGGGGACGCCGTCGACGCTGCACGTCGAAGGCACCGGCGGGATCCAGCTCATTCGCATCCAGGCCGCGCGCGAGATCTCGAACTCGCTTCGCGTCGGCATCGATCACGAGATCATCGCCGGGAACTACCGCGAGGAGTGGACGCGCGACTTCGCCGACACGAGCCTCGCGACCTCGCGCGACACGCTGGAGAGCCGCTACGAGCGCCTCGGCCGCTGGCGCCTCGGCGCGCAGGCGTCCGTGCGCGGGTGGACCTTCGGCGGCGCCTACGAAACGAAGCGCCGGCTTCCGCTCAGCGCCTTCCAGCGCGCGGCGGGCACCACCATCGAGACCTCCGGCGCGAATCTCATCATCCCCGCCGGCTTCGTCGTCGGCGCGAGCACGCCGACCGTCGGCCACTGGCGCGCGACCGCTCAATACCGCCGCGCCAACTGGGAGCGAGCGTCCCTCGCGAGCGATCTCGTCGACTTCCGCCCGCTCGAGCGGGTCTCGGTCGGGTTCGAGCGGCTCGGCAAGAAGGCGGAGGACACGCGTTCCTGGATCGGGCGGATGCCGTGGCGCTTCGGCGTCAGCTACCTCCGGTGGCCCGATCTCCTGCCCGTCGCGGGCGCCTCGACGATCGCCGGCGGAACCGCGGCGGTGAACGAGTGGACGCTCTCCCTGGGATCGGGAGTCGTGACGCAGGACAAGGGGGGAACGCTCGACTTCTCGCTCGAGGCGGGGCAGCGGGGAAACAAGGATGAACTCGGCGTGAGCGAGCGCTTCATTCGCGCCGCGTTCACGCTACAGGTCGGCGACGACTCCTGGAAGTGATCCGGTCCGCGCCGCCGGCGCGCCCGGACGACGACGTTCCCGCCGCGCCGGCGACGGCTCGCCGCACCGCTCGCACCTCGTGAGAAGCCGCACCCGCTCGCTGTAGTCGATCGCCGCCTGTACGAACCACGCGTGCGCCGCGAGCGACGGCGCCGGCCCCACCGTCCGCCCCCGATACGGATGCAGCCGCTCCGGCAGGAGCCCGATCCCCTCGGCGCGCGCCGCCGCCCAGAAGAGGATCGTCCGCGCCGGCTCGAGGTCCTGGAGCCGCCGCGACGCGCGAATCTCGTGGAGCGCGAGCCAGAGTGTGGCCGCGATGTTCGGACTTCCGGGAATCTCGGCGGGCGATGCGACGTCGCCCCCGACGCTGCCGACGCGATCGCCCTCGTAGCGCGCCAGACCGCCCGTGCCGGTTCGCACCCAGAGCCGCTCCTTCACGTCGGCCACGGTCGCGCGCACGCGCGGGTCCTCGGGTTCGAAGTCGTCGAGGAGTCCGAGCAGGAGAAGCGACGCGTCGGCCGTCGCGTCGAGACGCGGCCCCTCCTCGAATGTGGCGAGGCCGCGCCGGAAGAGACTCGAAGCGCCGGGCGCGCCGGGCGCGAACGTCGCCGTCATCGCGCGCGCGAGCCGATCGGCCGCGGCCGACCACGCGCGCGCGCGTCCCGCCTCGCCGAGATACGCCGCGAGCCGGGAGGCGCCGCGAAGTCCGCCGCGGACGGCGCCCGCGACGGGCGCGTGCACGCCGGCGCGCTCGTTCCACCAATCCGTGGAGGCCGGGAGTCCCGTGCGCGCGTCGATCGAGCCCGCGAGCCGCTCCGCGGCGGGGACGAGCAGGGTCTCCCACATCGGCGCCCAGAACTCGACGTCGCGATCCCGTTCGAGGTGGCGCGCCGCCGCCCAGACGTGGAGCGCCGTGCCGAGGAGGGACCCGGCCGCGTCGCCCGACACGAGCACGGGCTCGCCCGTCGGTTCGTAGGCCGCCGCGAGTCCGCCCGCGCGCCGCGCCGCGTCGGCCACGAAGCCGAAGTAGCGCCGCGCCGCGCCGTGATAGCCCGCGCGCCCCAGCGAGTCGGCCGCGATCGCCGCGTCCGCGAGGCGGCACCACCGAGGGTCGTCGCCCGCGGTCGCGCCGCTCTCTTCTTCCATGCCGGAAACGATCGCCCCTTCCGGCGTCTGATGGAGGCGTAGCGCGAGGAGGCTCTGCCCGTAGACGACGCCGACGGCCTCGGGCAGATCGGCGAAGTCGCGCGCCCCTTCGCTCGACCAGAGATTCCAGTGCCCGCGCGTCCGCGTGAGCGACGCCGCGACGCCGAGGCGGCGAAACGCGGCGTCGGCCGCGCGAGCCTCCTCCGGCGAGCCGGCGCACGCGAGCCACGCCGTGACCATCGCGGACCCGCCGGCGGGAAGCGAGAGAGCCACGCCCCCGACCGAATCGGCGAAACCGGTCGCCTC